>SBBG01000195.1 GCA_005240065.1 Gammaproteobacteria bacterium
CCCGCCAATACATGGAGTACATCGAGCTGATGAAGGCGATGAGCCTGGAGCTGGTGGCCGAGTATCTGGTGATGGCGGCGATGCTGGCGGAGATCAAGTCGCGCATGCTGCTGCCGCGCCCGGCGGGTGTGGAAGAGGAGGAGGGTGATCCGCGCGCCGAGCTGGTGCGGCGATTGCAGGAATACGAACGCTACAAGCAGGCGGCGCAGAACATCGACGCATTGCCGCAGATGGGACGCGATATCTTTTCCGCTCAGGCCGAACGGCCCGATGCCAAAGTGGTCAGGCTCGCACCTATGGTGACCCTGCACGAGGTGCTGCTGGCGTTCAAGGACGTGCTGGCGCGCGCCGAGCTGTTCACGCATCATCACATTCAGCGCGAGCCGCTGTCGGTGCGCGAGCGCATGACGAACATTCTCAACACGGTGAGCGCCGGGAAATTCACCGCGTTCACGGCGCTGTTCACTATAGAAGAAGGGCGGCGCGGCGTGGTGGTGACGCTGCTCGCCATACTCGAGTTGATCAAGGAATCGCTGCTCGAATTGATACAGACCGAATCCTATGGCCCTATTTATGTGAAAGTACCCGGTTCCGCCGATGAATCCGCAGCCACTTAAAAACATCATCGAGGCGGCCCTGCTCGCGGCGGGCCATCCCCTCAGTATCGACCTGCTGCTGACGCTGTTCTTCGATGGCGAACAGCCGTCCCGCGACGGGATCCGCGCGGCGCTCGATGAATTGCGTAATGACTGCGCGCAGCGCGGTATCGAGTTGAAGGAGGTCAGCAGCGGTTATCGTTTCCAGGTGAAGCAGGAATTGGCGCCGTGGGTGTCGCGCCTGTGGGAGGAGCGTCCCGCGCGTTACTCGCGCGCCCTGCTGGAGACGCTGGCGTTGATCGCCTATCGTCAGCCGATCACCCGTGCCGAGATCGAGAATATCCGCGGTGTCGCGGTGAGCACGAACATCATCAAGACCTTGCAGGAGCGTGAATGGATACGCGTGGTCGCCCACCGCGAGGTGCCCGGGCGGCCCGCGTTATATGGTACGACGCGGCAATTTCTCGATGCCTTCGATCTGAAGAGTTTGAACGATTTGCCGCCGCTGGCCGATATTCTCGATCTGGAGGAGTTGCCCGTCCCGGCGCCGTTTGGTGAAGAACAAGCGCCCGGGAGCGGCGAGCCCATCATTGCCGGCGTGACGGATACCGTTGCGGAGGCGGCGAACGATACGCCCGGCGATGTCCAGGAACAACAGGAACAGAAAGCCGATGATGCGCATCAAAAAGAAACACCCTTTCCCGGTTGAGCCCCAGGCCAGCGAACGGCTGCAAAAGGTACTGGCCAATGCTGGCTTTGGTTCGCGCCGCCAGATCGAGGAGTGGATCGAAGCGGGACGTATCACGGTCGATGGTGCACCTGCCAAGCTGGGCGACCGTGTAGCCCAAGGCGATCGGATCGCCATCGACGGCCGCGCCGTGCAACCCTGGAAACTGGCGGCGGCCCAGCGCCGCGTGCTGGTCTATTACAAGCCGGAGGGCGAGGTGTGCACGCGCACCGACCCCGAAGGCCGTCCCACCATCTTCGAGCAACTGCCCAAGCTGCGCGGCGCGCGCTGGATCACCGTCGGCAGGCTGGATATCAATAGCATGGGCCTGATTCTGCTCACTACTGACGGTGATCTGGCCAATCGGCTCATGCACCCCTCGGCGGAGGTGGAGCGCGAATACGCGGTGCGCGTGCTGGGCAGAGTGGACGAGGCCATGCTGGCGCGCCTGAAGAAAGGCGTGATGCTGGAGGACGGCATGGCCCATTTCGACGCTATCGAGGAGGCTGGTGGAGAAGGCAGCAACCGCTGGTATCATGTGGTGTTGAAGGAAGGACGCAAGCGCGAAGTGCGCCGTCTGTGGGAGAGCCAAGGCGTCAAGGTCAGCCGTCTGATCCGTTTTCGCTATGGGCCGATCGCGCTGCGCAAAGGCTTGCGCGCGGGGAAGATGGAAGAGCTCGAAGAGGCAGATATCGCTTTGTTGATGCGTGCGGCGGGGATGGAAGATGCGGAACAACAAGTGGAAGAAGAAGGCAGGGGATCGCGGGGCAAAGGACACGGCGAACAAGCCCCTCGACGTGCCGCGCAGGGTTCACGACGTGGAGTTCGAAGCGCGAAACCTGATATCCAGAGCCGGCCACGAAGAGCATCCCGGGCCAAAAGATAAGACGGATTTTGCCAGGGTATACGATACCCTCTATGCTTGTTACGGCCCACAACACTGGTGGCCGGGCGACACACCTTTTGAAGTGATGGCCGGCGCGGTGCTGACGCAAAACACTGCCTGGACCAACGTCGAGAAAGCCATCACCAATCTCAAGGCGCAACATCACCTCGATGCCGCCCGTATCGCCGCCACACCCCCGGAAACGCTTGCCGAATGGTTGAAGCCTTCCGGTTATTTCAACATCAAGGCGCGGCGCCTGCGCAACTTCTGTGTCTGGTATGTGGCGCAGGGCGAGTTGAAGTCGCTGTCGAAACTGGACACCACCACGCTGCGCCATGCCCTGCTCTCCGTCAACGGCATCGGCCCCGAGACCGCCGACGACATCCTGCTCTATGCCTTCCATCGCCCGGTGTTCGTCATCGACGCCTATACCCGCCGCCTGTTTTCCCGCCTTGGTCTGGTGCGAGGCGATGAAGGCTATGAGGCGCTACGGCATACATTTGAAACCGCATTGAGCGGCGCAAAGTCACATCCCGTTGCGGTCGTGCGCCTGTTCAACGAATACCATGCCCTGATCGTCAGTCACGCCAAGAACGTCTGCCGCAAACGGCCGCTGTGCGCAGGTTGTTGCCTTGCGCATGTTTGTCCGTCGGGCGATACTTGGTGCGCGCCGAATTCTACTTTACAATGAAAAACATGAACGCACCTCGCCTGATCGC
>SBBG01000018.1 GCA_005240065.1 Gammaproteobacteria bacterium
CGGCAGGCGCACGCTCGCATACTTCGGGCATGGGGGGCCGGGAAATTTTTAGGAGAGAACCGTCCATTTTCTGATTCCTGTGCAATCGATTAAATTTTGGGAAGCCCTGAATTAATCAGACTCCTTTGTGCGGAACAGAAACCATTCGTCTGATTTTCTCGAATAACGATTCTGTTCCGTCCTTCAGCAGGATCACAAAATAAGAAATTCAAGAGGGGAAAAGAAGGTAATATTGCGCTTGGCGAAAGTGACTTATTACCAGAAGACAGAAATCGTAGGGTGCGTTCCACGCACCATCCACAACTGGCGTATGGAACGCACCCTACGATATTTCACTAAAAGAATAACAGCGTTTCTTCCACTTTTGGGACCTGTGCCTACCATCGCCCCCACGGTGACTCATGGAACCAGCGCTCAAATTCCTCAATGGGCATGGGACGGCTGATGTAATAACCCTGGGCGACATCGCAGCCCAGCCCCTCCAGCAGATCATAGGCAACCTTGTCTTCGACGCCCTCGGCAACAACCTTGAGACCGATATTGTGCGCCAGGTCGATCGTGGAGCGGACAATCACCGCGTCGCTCTCGTCCACGGCCATGCCCATGACGAATGACTTGTCGATTTTCAGCTCATGAACGGGCAATTGCTTGAGGTAGGCCAGCGAGGAATAACCCGTGCCAAAATCGTCGATGGACAGCCCCACGCCCATCTCGCGTAAACCGCCGAGCACCGTCAGGGCACGGGCCGGATCCGCCATCATGGCGGTTTCGGTGATTTCAAGGCAGAGCCGGGACGACTGGGTGCGCATATCCTGCAAAAGCGATGCAAGAACTTTGGGGAATTGGCTGTCCAGCAAATTGCGCGCCGACAGATTCACGGCGATGGTCAAACTCAAACCCGCGTCGTGCCACTTCCGGCACTGCTCAGCGGCCGCCCTCACCACCCACTCCGTGAGAGGATTGATCAAACCGACTTGCTCCGCCAGAGGGATGAATCCATCGGGAAACATCAAGCCATAACGCGGATGACGCCATCTGACCAGCGCCTCGACGCCGATCACCCGGCCGGTCGACAGGGAAATCTTGGGCTGATAATAAAGAATGAGATCATTGTGCTCAATGGCGGCGCGCAATTCTCCCATGAGAGAAAGATTGCGCAGGCTATGCTGATCCTTGGCCGGATCGTAAATCGCATATCCCAGATTGCCGCGCTTGGCGACATACATCGCCACATCGGCATGCCGCATCAGTGCGCCTTCGTCACGGCCGTGATCGGGGAACATCGCGATGCCGAAACTGGCCCCGACATGCAACGCATGTTCCTCGATAATAAATGGCTCCTCCAGAACGATCGCTAGTTTTTGCGCTATAGCGATCGCCTGGTCGAGCTCCACCGCTGGCAACACCATGGCGAACTCATCTCCCCCCAGCCTCGCTATGGTATCCGACTCACGCAATGCACTGCGCAATCTCTGCGCTACCTGCTGCAAAATGAGATCGCCGTTTTGATGACCGAGGGTATCGTTGATTTCCTTGAAGCGGTCAAGGTCGGTCAGCACCAGTGCCAGTTGTGATCCGTCGCGGCTGGCGCGCAATATGGCCTGGCTAACCCGGTCTGAGAACAGCGTGCGATTCGGCAAAGCGGTCAGCGCGTCGTGCAACGCCTGATATTCCAGCGCCGCCATTTGCTCTTTGCGTTCGGTGATGTCACTGACGATGCCGATAAAGCGGCGCTGACCGCCCAGCCGCATCTCGCTTACCGCGATGTCGACGGGAAACGTCGAACCGTCCTTGCGCAGGCCAATGACTTCGCGCCGGGCTCCGATGATGCGGGCCTTGCCGGTACGCATATAATTCTCGATATATTCGTCGTGCATGCTCCGATACGGCTCGGGCATGAGTTTTTTGACATTCTCGCCAATCAGTTCGCTAGCGGCGTAACCGAACATCTTCTCGGCGGCCGGATTGAGCGATTCGATGATGCCATGTTCATCGATGGTGATGATGGCATCCACCACGTTATCCATCACCGCCCGGATGCGGGTCTCGTAGGCCTGCAAATCATCCTGCATGCGGTTGAAAACATCCGCCACATCACCCAGTTCATCCTTGCGCACGGCAAGCAGCCGGGCATTGCGGTCTCCATGGCCGGCCCGGACGATGGCGCTACGCAAGCTGCCAATCGGGCGCAACACACTCATGCGCAACGAGCCCCACAGTGCCACACCGAGAAACATCACCAGCAGACTTCCCACCCCCCACAGGTAATAGCGCATCTCCCGGATGCGCGCCTCGCCGCTCTCAGTGGAAATCACCAGCTTCAAAACACCGCGCAGGGACTCGTTCTCGTATCCATGACACACCAGGCACTCGGTTTTCACGGCGATCGGCGCCAATACCGTCACCGCCTTGCGATCACGCTCGATCACGAACTGGCCTTGCAATGCCTTCTGAAAAATGCCTGGAGGGGGAGGTGTGGGATCGTGAGGAAGTGCGGCCGCACGCTGGAAGCGCGGCATGTTCAGATAACGGTTAACCTGTTCCACTGTGGAGAGGTCGGTAAATGCCTCCCGTCCGTCGCGGCGCAATACTTCGATGTCGATGATACCGGCCGTCCCGTGCATACGATCCAGCCACTCGCGGGCGAGAGTACCCTGGCCATTCAGCATCAGTGTTTGCAGGCTGGCGAGCAAGGTCTTGGCGTGGGTTTGCGCCTGTTCTTTTTCCTCTGCGTAAATCGCCGCGGTCAATTGCCGTTGCAACCAGAGACCGGCGACGACCATCAAGCAAAGCAGCACACCGGAAATAACCACCGCAAGACGAGTTCCGAGACTCTTCATGCCTGTATCCCGGCGCTCATATTGCCCACGGCGGCCCCCCTACTTCATCCGTCCAGTGATATGGGCCACCCCGCCGAAACTCCCTATCCACACACTGCCATCCGCCGCATGCGCCATGGAAAATACATTGTCCGCATATAGTCCATCGGCGGTCGTCATCACGGTGAAACTCTTGCCATCGTCATTGAGCCGCGCCAAGCCGTGATTGGTGCCCGCCCATAGCTTGCCCTGCGGATCCAGATACAGCATGAAGATGTGATTGGCCGGCAAACCATCCGCCGTGGTGAAATTGCGCCAGCTCTTGCCGTCGAAACGCGCCAGACCTGCACCCCAGGTGCCGCACCATACCATGCCCTGGCGGTCCACCTTGAGCGAGATAATATAGTTCGGGTTGTAGGCGACGTTCACGTCCTGCAAACCCTGTTCGGCCTTCTGTTGCGCGTGATGCGAGGAGGATTTAGCGGGGTCGTTGGTGGACTGTATCGCATCGCGCACTGCCTCGAACGGCGCTCCCAGCCCTTCCTCGTGCTGCCAGTTCCGCCATTCGCCGTCCTTGTAACGGGCCAAACCATCCTCAGTGGCGAACCACATCTCGCCGTTCCTGCCTTCCTCGACGCCATACACCCACGGGTTGGGCAGGCCGCCCTTGGTGTTTTCGACGGTAAAAGTTTCCCATTGCGCCGGGTCTGTCAGCGCCCCCCCCTTGATGCGGTTTGCGCCGGACCAGGTTGCGATCCAGACATCGCCGTTGGATGCCTTGGTTACATCATAGACGAACTGGTCGGCCAGACCGTCGGGAATATTGAGATTGCTCCATTTGTCGGCTTTGGGATCATAGATCGAGAGTCCGCCGCCATAGGTCCCGGCGAGAACCTGGTCACCCAGCTTGCTGACATGAAAGATGCCGTTGGAAAGCAGACCCTTGACCTTGTTGTCGAAGATGCGGAAATTGTCGGTGCTCGAATCGTAACGGATAACGCCACCGGAGGTGGCGATCCAGATGATGTTGCCGTCGGCGTACATGCTTTTCACGTTGCGGTTGCCGACGCGAAAGTGGGTAAATTTGCCATTCCCGGTAATCGGCGGATGGTCGCCCACCCTCTGCGCCGCGACGGCCGTGCCCACTGCACCGGAAACCACCATGCCTTCATTCTTGCCGCCAGCCTGCTTCTGGCCCAGGACAAAGGCGCCCGCCACCAAGCCACCACCCGCCAGCGTCAGCACCGCCCATCCTTTGTAACCGAGTTTCACGTCAACCACCCGCCTTCGTTCGCTCTTTCGGGTATCCTATCCGCACCACACCGCCCTTGGAACCGGCCCATACTTCGCCATCCGGCGTCGCCGCCAGCGCATAGATATTGTCATTTATCAGACCGTCCTTGCGAGTGTAAGTGCGCCAATTCTTGCCGTCATAGCGCGTCAAGCCACGATCGGTACCGAACCAGAACACACCCTCCTTATCCTGGGCGATGCTGAACACCACGTTGCCCGCCAAACCATCGCGGGTGGTGTAGCTGGTCCAGCGCGTACCATCGAAGCGGCTCACTCCACCGCCCCAGGTACCCGCCCACACCGTATTGTCACGGGCGATATGGATGCAAAACACGTAATTTGGATTATACGTCGGCTTGCCATCCACCATCACCGTCAAATCATGCCGCGAACGCGTCCCCAGCCCGGTGTTGGGGCTCGCCGGCAAACCTTCGCTGTTCGGCGCACCCAAGCCCTCGTTGTGCGTCCAGGCTGCCCATTTCTGGCCGTCGAACATCGCCACACCGCCCTCGGTGCCGAACCATACCCGGTCCTGGGCATCGACACCGATGCCGTAAACCCACTCGTTGGGCAATTCCTTGACATAGGTCGTGAACTCACCGCTACCGGCATCGACGCGGTTGACGCCGTACCAGGTGCCGATCCACAACGTGCCGTCCTTCTGCTCGCCAAACGAATACACCCAATAGTCCGCCAGGCCGTGCATGGGGAAAAACGTCTTCCACTTGCCGTCCTTGTAGCGCGACGCACCGCCGCCGTTGGTGCCGAACCATTTCTGACCTTTGCCATCGACGAAGATATCGAAGACATACTCGTTGGCCAGCCCTTCCTTGCGGGTAAAAGTACCACGCACATCGCGACTGGCCAGATCGACCTCGTGCACGCCGATCGACGTACCTACCCAAATACTGCTTTTCTCCGGCTCGACCGCCAGCGACCGCACATATATATCGTCACCGACACCGAAAGTCTCCAGGATGCGCGGCTCGTTGGCGGCGGTTGTTTCTCTCAACAGATCTCTGGTCGCCGGCAACTGGGCGGTATTGGCCTGACCGGCCGGTTTGGCGGACGCGGCTTCCTCCGCATTTGAACAAGCCGAGACGGCCAGCACCGCGAACAGAATCGCATACAGTGGAAGGGGCACAGATTGACGTCGCATCAGGGCATCTCTAAAAATTCGATCAAGGCGCGAGGACAAGGCGGAAATGCCCGAAAAAGCGGAGTGTACACGGAGTACATAAGCATTTTGAGCACATTTCCAACGCCGCCATCGCGACTTCAGCGGGTTTTTAGAGATGCCCATCAGCGGAATGTTCTCAGATAAGCGATTACATCAAGGATTTCCTGATCGGTAAGCAACCCTTTGTAAGCAGGCATCACACTGATGCCGTCGCGGATGCTGACCAGTAACGCGGTATCCGGCTTGAACATCCGCTCGCGCCGGGCGAAGTCGGGCGTGCCGGGCATGGTGCTCACACCATCATCGCCGTGGCAACTGGAGCAATGCGTCGCGTAAATCTTCCCGCCATTGCCCGGATCGGCGGCATAAGCCGCGCCACTTGCCGCCAGCAGCAGGCCAGCAGCAAACGCACCGGCCATCCGGCGTGTCAATGGAAACACATTTGGAATAACAGGATAGCGCATTGCTAAATCCTCCCCCTAGTGAATGGTAAATGCGGATAACTTCTAATACTAACAGCCCGCCATAGCACATGGAAAGCGGGGAGCTAACGAATCCTCGCTGGCGTTACACACCGGAAAAAACAGCGCGCGGCTCAACCTGCATAAACGGGAATATCCTCCAGCCGCACCGGCTTACCGTCAAAAGCGTCGCGCAGTAAATCGTGCATGGCTCGACTCTCCCATTGGCGCGGACCGACCATGCGGCCGATCAGTGTGCCGTCGGGGGCAATAAGGATCGTGGTGGGATAAACGCCGACCCCCAGTAAATCGTGGACGATTTTCAGGTCCTTGTCGATAAAACGGGCGAAGGTAATGCCCTTGTCATTCAGGTATTCGCGCACCACATGCTCGTCTTCATCGACCGACAGACCGATGACAGCGAAACGTTGCGGGTCGAGGGAACGGCTCAGGCGCTCCAGAGCGGGCATCTCGCGCCGGCACGGCGAACACCAGGTCGCCCAGATGTTCAGGACGACCAGCTTGCCACGAAAGGATTCGAAAGGGATGACTCCACCATCGAGCGTCATGAAGGATATCGAGGGGAAGGGCGTGACGGAATGCGTGGCGCCGGCGGCATTAGGTTGTTTTTCACACCCCGCCGCGCCCAGCAACGACACCAGCAATAGGACAACCCATCTGACCATTGGTAATCCGAGCGAGGTGCGTGAGACGCACCCTGCAGGTTTTTCTAAGGCACTACCGAATCGATCACCACCGTCACAC
>SBBG01000123.1 GCA_005240065.1 Gammaproteobacteria bacterium
CGCCACCCGCCGCGAACGGCGCGGGCTTTTCTCTGACCTTTTTTCTGCGGAAGCCGGTCTTTTCGGCGGCCACATGCAGCTCTTCACGGCCATATTTGGTGGCGCGCTCTTCCTTCTCGCCGCGATGTTTGCCTTTCTTGGCGGCCTCCCGCTCCACGGCGGGCTCTTCCTTCACCCGCGGCGCCGGAGAGGGCGCAGCCGCAGCTTTGGGCTTGGTCTCGCGGACGGCCGTCTTGCGCCGGGTTTCTTCTTCGGCCTTGCGTCGGGCCTCTTCCTCGGCCTTGCGCTTGGCTTCCTGCTCCTCTCTTAGTTTTCTCTCTTGCTCGGCCTTCAGGCGCGCCGCCTCCTGCTCCCGGAGTTGCCGTTCCTCGATTTCCCGTTGCCGCACATCGTCCAGCACGGCGCGCTCTTCGGCCTCTTGACGACCACGCTCGGCGAGGTGAGTCTCGAGTTTCGCCATTTCCTCGGCAGCGGCGATGCCGCGCTTGACCAGGGTACGTCTGCCGCGCACTTCAACGTTGACCGTTTTGGTCTTGCCCGTCGAAGTCACCTGCCTCACTTCACCGATCGTTTTGCGCTTCAGCGTCACCTTCTTCGGCTCGGCGAGCGCAAGCGCCTCGCCTTGCACTCCGTGAGACTGACGCAAGTGACGGAGCAGGAGCAATTTTTCCTTGTCGCTAATGGCCTCGTCCGCGCCTTTGACCGGCAAACCGGCCGCCCCTAACTGCGACAGCAGCTTCTCAACGGGGATGCCAACCGCGTTGGCGAATTGTTCAACTGTAACCTGCGACATTGCTCTCTCTCGCTCCTTCCTACCACTATTCGGCCGCAAACCACGGAGCGCGCGCGGCCATGATCAATTTGCTGGCCAGGGCCGCATCCAGCCCTTCGATGTCCGCGAGGTCATCGACAGCCTGATCGGCCAGATCTTCCCGTGTCACAACGCCATGCTCGGCCAGCAGATAGGCCAGGCGCTGATCCATGCCTTCCACTTCCAGCAGATCGGGGGCTGGCGCGGTCTTTTCCAGATTTTCCTCGCTGGCAATGGCGCGGGTCAGCAGCACATCGCGCGCGCGGTTGCGCAGCTCATTGACGATATCCTCGTCGAATTCCTCGATCTGCGTCATTTCCTGCACCGGCACATACGCCACTTCCTCGATGCTGGAGAAACCTTCCTGCACCAGGATGGCGGCGACTTCCTCATCGACGTCGAGCTGATCCATGAACATCGCACGCAGCGCCTGCGCCTCGACCTCACCCTTCTCCTCGGCCTGTCGTTCGGTCATCACGTTCAGCTCCCAACCGGTCAACTGGCTGGCGAGACGAACGTTCTGCCCGCCACGTCCGATGGCCTGCGACAGATTATCCTCCGCCACCGCGACATCCATGCTGTGCGCATCCTCGTCCACCACGATGGAGGTCACCTCGGCGGGCGACATGGCGTTTATGACAAACTGGGCGGGGTTTTCGTTCCACAACACAATGTCGATGCGCTCGCCCGCCAGCTCGTTGGAGACCGCCTGCACCCGCGAACCGCGCATGCCGACGCAGGCGCCCACGGGATCGATGCGCGGATCGTTCGACTTGACGGCGATCTTGGCACGCGCGCCAGGATCACGGGCGGCGCCCATGATCTCGATCAAACCTTCGCCGGCTTCCGGCACTTCAAGTTTGAACAGCTCGATGAGAAACTCCGGCGCGGTGCGGCTGACGAAAAGCTGCGGACCACGGCTTTCGGTACGCACGTCTCGCAGATAGCCGCGCAGACGGTCGCCGGAACGCACCGCCTCACGCGGAATCAAGTCCTCGCGTGCCAGCAGCGCCTCGACATTGCCGCCCAGATCGAGAATAACGCTGCCACGCTCGACACGCTTAATCACGCCGGTCAGCAATTGGCCGATCCGGTCTTTGTACGCATCGACCACCTGGGCGCGCTCCGCCTCGCGCACCTTCTGCACGATCACTTGTTTGGCGGTCTGTGCCGCGATGCGGCCGAAGACGATTGACTCCATCGGCTCTTCCACATAACCGCCGACCACCGCCGCAGGGTCTTTCTGGCGCGCCTCGCTGAGCACAAGCTCCTTATCGGGAAACTCCGGCTCAACAGCATCATCCACCACCAGCCAGCGGCGGAATGTCTCATAATTTCCGGTGACGCGATCAATGGAGACACGTACGTCGACATCACTCTCGTAACGCTTTTTGGTTGCTGTCGCCAGCGCCGCCTCGATCGCGCCAAAAATCACTTCCTTGCCGACGCCCTTTTCGTTGGACACCGCATCCACCACCAGCAAAATCTCTTTACTCATGACTCCACCCTCGAATCATCGCTCAGTTCACAGCAACCAATTTCTTTAAGAGGCCCATGAAATTATGGGCTTTTCAGCCTTAGAACCTGTTCAATATCTCGATCAAGGGATGCAGTGCAAGGCAAAATCGAACTCATAAAGCGGAGCATACATGAAGTATGTGAGCATTTTGAGTTCGATTTTAACGCCGCAATGCGCCCTTCAGCGAGATCTTGAGCAGGTTCTTAATCAAACTCCGGCACCAACCGCGCCGACTCTATCTTTTCCAGTGGCAGCGCCCATTCCTTGCCTTCTTCCTCGATCAGCACATCGCCGTCCCGCACGCCCCGCAGCACACCGCTGAAATTGCGTCGGCCTTCGACCACCGTGCCCGCCCCCAGGCGGATCTTCGCCCGCTTGCCGGAAAACCGGGCAAAATGCTCGGCACTGAACAACAGCCGGTCCGCCCCCGGTGACGACACCTCCAGGGTATATTGGCCGGGAATCGGATCTTCCACATCGAGCGTCCCGGACACTTGATGGCTGACGCGCTCGCAGTCATCCAGAGTGATACCGCCGGGCGCATCGATGTATATCCTGAGCAGGGAATGCCGCCCCTGAGGGATATGCTGGATGCCTACCAACTCATAACCCAGCATGGTCACCACCGGCTCAATCAACTGCTGCAAATACGAAGACGCTTGACGTACCATCTGCCGAAAAGGATCCGCTGAAACAAAAAAAGGGCCCAAGGCCCACTTCTGAAAATCATTGCAACTGCGAGACCAAATATAATGTAATGCCTCGCCACCGCAAAATGCCGACCTGAAACAACAAAGCCCCGAAACGGGGCCTATTGTTATCGTTTGGTAGCGGGGGCAGGATTTGAACCTGCGACCTTCGGGTTATGAGCCCGACGAGCTGCCAGACTGCTCCACCCCGCATCATTCAGTCCACATATAATAAGGGAGCTCAGGGGTTTTTTCAAGTTTTTGTTGAAAGGTTTTTTCGGGGGATTATGTAATAATTGATGGGAAATATCACAGGACGCTCTGCCATGCAATTCAATCTGGAACGCGACCCTCGCACCCACACCATTGTCTCCCACAGCCCCGGCCAGGTAACCATCAGCGTTCCATGGCGGGAAGGTGACGACACGCCTCTGCTAGTCGACGTGGACGGACAGTTGCGTGGGCGCATCCGCCACGAGACGTTCACCAGCAGCCTGGTCGTCACGCCCGAGCATTTGATCCGCGATTGGCCGCCGCAAACCCTGACCGAAATCACCCGCGCCCATTTCGAGGACGTCGCCAGCCTCACCCCTGAGGTGGTTCTGTTTGGCTCAGGCGCCCGACTGTGGTGGCCACCCATTGCCCTACTCGAACCGCTCGTCCAGCATGGCATCGGCATCGAGGTGATGGACACGGCTGCGGCCTGCCGCACCTATAACATCCTGGTCTATGAAGGACGGAATGTCGCGGCGGCGTTGTTGATGAATTGATTTAAAACCAAAGGAACCCTTATGCCCAACGATATCACCTACCGCACCGAAAAAGACAGTCTGGGCGAATTCCTGGTGCCTGCGGACGCCTGGTACGGCATCCAGACGGCGCGCGCCATCGCCAATTTTCCTATCAGCGGGCGCGGGCCGGACCGCGATTTCGTCATCGCCCATGTACGCATCAAGCGCGCCGCCGCCATCGCCAACCAGAAAGCCGGCTGGCTGGAGGGCTCGCTTGCTAACGCCATCGTTGCGGCCTGCGACAAGATCATCGCCGGAGAATATCTCGACCAGTTCGTCGTCGATCGCTTCCAGGCCGGCGCGGGCACCAGCCATAACATGAACAGCAACGAGGTGATCGCCAACCTCGCCAATGTTGCCCTCGGCGGCAGCCGTGGCGTGTACAAACCGGTCAATCCCAACGACCATGTCAATATGGGTCAGAGCACCAACGACACCATTCCCACCGCCATCCGCCTCACCGCGCTCGCCAAGCTGCCACGCCTGATCGCCGCCGTGGAAACGATGGCTGGCGAGTACGCGCGCATTGCCGCCAGCGAGGCCGACACCGTCAAGAGCGGCCGCACACACCTGCAAGACGCCGTGCCCACCACCATCGGCCACGAGTTCAACGCCTATGCCTGGACCCTGCGCCGCTGCCGCCAGGGTCTGGAGCAGGTCCGCCCCCCGCTATGCGAGATCGGACTGGGCGGCAGCGCCGCCGGCACCGGCCTGAACACCGCGCCGGACTATGCCGCCCATGCCGCCGCGGAACTGGGTCGGCTAAGCGGCGAACCGATTCGCCCGGCCAGCAATCTGGTGGCACAGATGCAGTCGATGCACGACATCCAGCGCGTGTCTTCGGCGATCCGCGATCTCACCCTGGAACTTATCCGCATCGCCAACGACATGCGCCTGCTGTGTTCCGGCCCACGCACCGGCCTGGGCGAGATCGTGCTACCACCGGTGCAGCCCGGCTCCAGCATCATGCCCGGCAAGGTCAACCCGGTGATGTTCGAGATGCTCAACCAGGTGTGCTACCAGGTGCTGGGGCAAGACACCGCCATCGCCGCCATGACCCAGGCCGGGCAGCTGGAGTTGAACGTGATGATGCCGGGACTGGGATCGGCGCTGTTCGACGCCATGGACTGGTTGACCAACGCCATCAACGCCGCCACCGACCGCAACCTCAAGGGCTTGAAAGTGGACCGCGAACGCTGCAAGACCTTCCTGCACAGCAGCGTGGGACTGGCCACCCTGCTCAACACCCGCATCGGCTACGCCGCCGCCGCCGAGATCGCCAAAACCTCGGAAAAAACCGGCCGCCCCGTGCGTGACATCGTCGCCGAACAAAAGCTGATGACGGCGCAGGAATTCGATGCACTGGTGCTGAAGGCGGCGCGGGAGGGGAATATTTGAGATGCTCTCTCGCCACCCTGTTCACCCGGCAATAAAATTCATCTGCTTTTCCAGCTTTTCTCCCAAAGGTAGGGTACGCCGCGCGCACCATCCGTGTGGTGCGTAAGACGCACCCTACGAAACAACAGGGTAATGACGATCTATTTGATTGCCTGATTATTAACAAAAAAGGCGGAGAATTTCTTCCCCGCCTTTTCTTTACTTCTCCATAAAAAACTTACTTGACCTGCGGGTCCAGCTCGCCCGTGGTGTAACGCTTGATCATCTGCTCCAGAGAGACGGGCTTGATCTTGGATGCGTTACCGGCGGTGCCAAAGGCTTCGTAACGGGCCTTGCAGATGTCCTTCATGGCCTTGGTGGAGGCTTTCAGGAATTTACGCGGATCGAATTCCTTCCTGTTTTCAGCCAAGAACTTGCGGACAGCGCCGGTGGAGGCCATACGCAGGTCGGTGTCGATGTTCACCTTGCGCACACCGTGCTTGATGCCGTTAACGATCTCTTCGACCGGCACGCCATAGGTCTGGCCCATGTCGCCGCCGTAGTTGTTGATGATTTCCAGCCATTCCTGGGGCACCGAGCTGGAGCCGTGCATCACCAGATGGGTATTGGGGATGCGGGCATGAATTTCCTTGATGCGACCGATCGCCAGGATATCGCCGGTGGGTGGACGGGTGAACTTGTACGCGCCATGGCTGGTGCCGATGGCGATGGCCAGAGCGTCGACCTTGGTCGCTTTGACGAACTGGGCGGCTTCTTCGGGGTCGGTCAGCAACTGGGAATGATCCAGCGTGCCTTCGGCGCCCACACCATCTTCCTCACCGGCCATACCGGTTTCCAGCGAACCCAAACAACCCAACTCGCCTTCCACGGACACGCCGCAGGCATGCGCCATGTCGACCACACGACGGGTCACATCGACGTTGTACTCGTAGGTGGCCGGGGTTTTGGCGTCTTCCAACAGCGAGCCGTCCATCATCACCGAGGTGAAGCCGCTCTGAATGGAGCGCATGCACACGCCGGGGGAGGCGCCATGATCCTGATGCACGACGATGGGGATGTGCGGATACATTTCCACGGCGGCGTACATCAGATGGCGCAGGAAGGGCTCGCCGGCGTAGGAGCGGGCGCCTGCCGAAGCCTGCACGATCACCGGGCTATCGGTCTCATCCGCCGCCTGCATGATGGCGTGCATCTGCTCCAGGTTATTGACGTTGAAGGCCGGTACACCATAACCGCGCTCGGCGGCATGGTCCAGAAGCTGGCGCAGGGATATCAGAGCCATAGGATTCTCCTTTGAAGGTTATTGAAACAAAAAATCATTTGCGCGCGCCACCGTCCAGTAAAGAGGGGCGCTTTTGTTATAGGGTGAATGATTCAACAGTTGAGAACATCCGTCAACCTTGCCGTGCGGCCATATCGCCCACCCGCACGATCTTCATGGCGTTAGTGCCGCCATGCACGCCCATCAGATCACCCTTGGTGATGATAACCAGATCGCCATCGCGCACCGCGCCGCGCCGCACCAGCTCGTCGATGGCTTCCTTGTTGACGAGGACATGATCCGTGGTATTCACATCGAAACTCACCGGGTAGACGCCGCGGTAAAGGGTCACCTTGCGGCGCGTCGCCACATGGGGCGTGAGGGCGTAGATCGGGATCGAGGAACTGATACGCGACATCCATTGCGGGGTGGAGCCCGATTCAGTCAATGCCGCGATGGCCTTCACCCCGAGATGATTCGCCGTGTACATCGCCGCCATGGCGATGGCCTCGTCGATCCGGCCGAACTGGGTATTGATACGGTGATCGGAGGTGATGGCCAAGGGCTGCTTCTCCGCCTCCAGACAGATCCGGCCCATCGCCGCCACCGCCTTCGCCGGATACTTGCCGCTGGCGGATTCCGCCGACAACATCACGGCATCCGTTCCGTCCAGCACGGCGTTGGCCACGTCGAACACTTCGGCACGGGTCGGAATCGGATTTTCGATCATCGATTCCATCATCTGCGTGGCGGTGATGACCACCCGGTTCATGCTGCGAGCCAGCTTGATGATGCGTTTTTGCACGGCGGGCAGCTCGGCATCGCCGATTTCCACACCCAGATCACCACGCGCCACCATCGCCGCATCGGAAGCGGCGATGATTTCCTCCAGGCAATCCAGCGCCTCGGCGCGTTCGATTTTCGCCACGATACCACCATGGCCGCCCGCCACGCGCAGCAAGTCGCGCGCCAGGTGAATATCGGCGGCGCTGCGCGGAAAGGACACCGCGATATAATCGGCCTGAATCTCCGCCGCGATGATGATGTCGGCGCGGTCCTTGTCGGTCAGCGCCGCCGCAGACAAACCACCACCCTGACGGTTGATACCCTTATTGTTGGACAGCACGCCACCGACGGTCACCCGGCAGACGATCTGCTCGCCAGTAACCTCTTCCACCCATAGCACGATGCGGCCATCGTCGAGCAGCAGGGTATCGCCACGATTCACATCATTGGGCAAAGCTTTGTAGGTGAGCCCCACCCGCTGCTGATCACCGTCATGTGGGCCACAGCGCGCATCGAGGATGAACTTGTCGCCCTCAGCAAGGATGATCTTACCTTCCTTGAAGCGCTCGATCCTGATTTTGGGACCTTGCAAATCGGCAAGAACACCCACTTGGCGGCCATAAGCCACCGCGCGATTGCGCACTGCCTCGGCACGCCGCTTGTGATCCTCCGGCGAGCCGTGAGAGAAATTGAGCCGCACCACATCGACACCGGCCTCGATGACGCCATCAAGGACTTTCGGATCGTCCGTGGCCGGGCCAAGTGTTGCGACAATTTTGGTTCGTCTTAGCAATTCACTAACTCCAAAAAACTTCAATCCGCCGAAAAACTACGGAAAAGAGATTGCAGGGTGCGCTCTGCGATCCTCACACCGCTGCGCCTTTTCGGCGATAAATCTCACTTCGCCGCGCGCTCTTCCAGGATCGCCACCGCCGGCAGTTTTTTGCCTTCCAGAAACTCCAGGAAGGCGCCGCCGCCGGTGGAGATATAGGAGATCTTATCGGCGATGTTGTATTTGGCGATTGCCGCCAGGGTATCTCCGCCGCCGGCGATCGAGAACGCCGGGCTTTCGGCGATGGCCATCGCCAATTGTTTGGTGCCTTCGCCGAACTGGTCGAACTCGAACACGCCGACCGGACCGTTCCAAACGATGGTGCCGGCCTTCTTCAGTATCTCGGAGAAAGCGGCGGAAGTCTGCGGGCCGATGTCGAAGATCATATCGTCGTCGGCGACCGCATCGATCTTCTTCAGCGTCGCGGCGGCGCTTTCCGAAAACTCCTTGCCCACTACGACATCGGTCGGCACGGGAATGGCGGCGTTACGCACCTTGGCCTGCTCGGTGAGACGCCGCGCCTCGGCGATCAGGTCCTTCTCGTACAGCGACTTACCGACGTTGTAACCGGCCGCGGCGATAAAGGTGTTGGCGATGCCGCCACCGACGATCATCTGGTCGACCACATTGGACAATGACTCCAGCACAGTGAGCTTGGTGGAAACCTTGGAACCGCCGACGATGGCCACCAGCGGACGCTTGGGATTCTTCAGCGCCATGGCCAGCGCTTCCAGTTCGGCGGCTAGCAGCGGACCGGCGCAGGCGATGGGGGCGAACTTGGCGACACCATGCGTAGAACCTTCCGCACGATGGGCGGTGCCGAAGGCGTCCATCACGAACACATCGCACAACGCCGCATACTTCCGGGCCAGATCGTCGCTGTTCTTCTTCTCGCCCTTGTTGAAGCGCACGTTCTCGAATACTACCACTTCGCCGGGAGCGACATCGACGCCGCCCAGGTAGTCCTTGATCACTTCCACCGGCTTACCCAGCAGGCCCGACAGATGTTCGGCGACGGGTCTCATGGAATTCTCTTCGCTGTAAACGCCCTCTTCGGGACGGCCCAGATGCGACATCACCATCACTCTGGCACCGGCCTTCATCGCCAGCTCGATGGTCGGCAGCGACGCGCGGATGCGGGTATCGTCGGCCACCTTGCCATTTTTGAGCGGCACGTTGAGGTCTTCGCGGATCAGCACGCGCTTGCCGGCAAGATCGAGGTCGGTCATTTTGATTACGGACATGGTGGTTTCCTCACAGATGAGTTACGAGTGGCGAGTAGCGAGAGAAAACTCCCCCGGCCACCCACCACTCGCATTTCCTCGCTACTTGTTACTTTACACTCGTCACTTATTTTTTCGCGGCGTGCTGCACCATGCGCATCATGTTGCAGGTGTAGCCGTACTCGTTGTCATACCAGGAGACCACCTTGACGAAGGTGCTATCCAGGGCGATGCCGGCCTCGGCATCGAAGATGGAGGGGGCGCTGACGCCACGGAAGTCTGTGGACACCACCTTCTCTTCGGTGTAACCCAGAACACCCTTCAGCTCGCCCGTGGAGGCGGCCTTCATCGCGGCGCAGATATCGGCATAGGTAGCCTGCTTGTTAAGTTCGACGGTCAGGTCGACCACCGAAACATCGGATGTCGGCACGCGGAACGCCATGCCGGTCAGCTTGCCCTTCAATTCCGGCAGCACCACGCCCACCGCTTTGGCGGCGCCGGTCGAAGAGGGAATGATGTTTTCCAGGATACCACGACCACCGCGCCAATCCTTCATGGAAGGACCGTCGACTGTCTTCTGGGTGGCGGTCGCGGCGTGGACGGTGGACATCAGACCGCGCTTGATGCCGAAGTTGTCGTTCAGCACCTTGGCCACCGGCGCCAAGCAGTTGGTGGTGCACGATGCAGCAGAGATGATCGCCTGACCGGCGTAGGTCTGGTGATTGACGCCATAAACGAACATCGGGGTGTCGTCCTTGGAAGGCGCGCTCTGCACCACTTTCCTGGCGCCCGCGTCGACATGCTTCTGGCAGGTTTCTTTGGTCAGGAACAAGCCGGTGGATTCAATAACGATGTCGGCGCCGATTTCGTTCCACTTCAGTTCGGCGGGATCCTTGATGGCAGTTAGGCGGATCTTCTTGCCATTCACGATCAGGGTATTGTTGTCCACGGAAATGTCGCCCTTGAATCGGCCGTGCACCGAGTCATACCGCAGCATATAGGCCAGGTAGTCCGGTTCGAGCAGGTCGTTGATGCCGACGATCTCGATATCGTTGAATTCAGCTTCCTGTGCGACCGCGCGAAACACCATGCGTCCGATGCGGCCAAAGCCATTGATGCCGATTTTGATTGCCATAGGTTTACTCCCACGATTATTAACAAAAAATCTTTCTCGCCGGGCCGGCCATTTCACGCGGCCAGCCCAGGCCGAAATTCTTGATTTATAGAGCGTAGGGCGCGTCCCGCGCACCGCGACATCGTTCAGCAATATCGCTCGACGCAAGACATGGTGCGCACAGCGCACCCTACGTTGTTCTGGTCAGAGAACACCCTGGACGGTTTTGACGACATTGTCCACGGTGAAGCCGAATTCCTTGAACAGATCACCCGCCGGGGCCGATTCACCGAAGGTGTCGATACCGACCACCGCCCCTTCCAAGCCGACATATTTGCGCCAGCCGCCGGTCACGCCGGCCTCGACGGCGACACGCACCACGCCCTTTGGCAGCACACTATCCCTATAGACCTGATCCTGACGATCGAAGACATTGGTGGACGGCATGGAAACGACGCGCACCGGCACGCCCTCTTCCGCCAGCGCCTTCTGCGCATCCATGGCGAGCTGGACTTCCGAACCAGTGGCGATGATCACGGCCTTGGGCTTGCCGCCGGCCGCTTCGGACAGAATATAACCGCCTTTGGTGATATTGGCGAGAGCGGCCGCATCGCGCTTCTGGAAAGCCAGGTTCTGGCGGCTGAAGATCAGACTGCTCGGCCCCTTGGTGCGTTCGATGGCGGCGATCCAGGACACGGCGGACTCCACGGTATCGCAAGGACGCCACACATCCATGTTCGGGATCAGGCGCAGCGTGGCGATCTGCTCAACGGGCTGGTGGGTCGGGCCATCTTCGCCCAGACCGATGGAATCATGGGTGAAAACGAAGATCGAGCGGATCTTCATCAACGCCGCCATGCGCACGGCGTTGCGCGCATACTCGGAGAACATGAGGAAGGTTGCGCCGTAAGGAATCACGCCGCCGTGCAGGGCAAGACCGTTCATAATGGCGGCCATGCCGAACTCGCGCACGCCGTAATAAATGTAGTTGCCGCCGCTCTCCTTGGACACACCGCGCGAACCGGACCACAAGGTCAGATTGGAGCTGGCCAGGTCCGCCGAACCGCCAATCAGTTCGGGCAGGACCGGAGCCAGACCTTCAATGCTATTCTGCGAAGCCTTGCGGGTGGCGATGGTCTCGCCCTTGTCGTTCACTTTCGCCAGAAAGGCAGCGGCATGCGCCTGCCAGTTGGCGGGTAGCTCGCCACTCATGCGGCGCTTGAACTCAGCAGCCTCGGCGGGATAAGCCTTCGCGTATTCGGCGAATTTATTCTCCCACAGTTTCTCCACGCCCTCGCCCTTCACCTTGGCGTCCCAGCCGTCGTATACCTCTTGCGGGATCTCGAAGGGGGGATAATTCCAGCCGATGTTGGCGCGGGTAGCGGCCACTTCGGCGTCGCCCAGCGCGGAACCGTGGCAGTCGTGGCTGCCCGCCTTGTTGGGCGAACCCTTGCCGATGATGGTTTTGCAGCATATCAGGGTCGGCATACCGGTGTTGGCCTTGGCCTGCTGGATGGCGGCATCCACCGCCGCGAAATCGTGGCCATCGACATTCGGGATCACATGCCAGCCATAAGCCTCGAAGCGCTTCGGGGTGTCGTCGGTGAACCAGCCCTCGACATGACCGTCGATGGAGATACCGTTGTCGTCATAGAAGGCGATAAGCTTGCCCAGCCCCAGCGTACCGGCCAGCGAACAGGCCTCGTGGGAAATGCCTTCCATCAGGCAGCCATCGCCAAGGAAGACATAGGTGTGGTGATTGACGATCTCATGGCCGGGCTTGTTGAATTCGGCGGCTAACACCTTTTCGGCGATCGCCATACCCACCGCGTTGGTGATGCCCTGCCCCAGAGGACCGGTGGTGGTTTCGACACCGGGCGTATAGCCGTATTCGGGATGCCCAGGCGTTTTGGAGTGCAGCTGGCGGAAACGCTTGATCTCTTCCATCGGCAGGTCATAGCCGGTCAGATGCAACAGCGCGTATTGCAGCATGGAGCCATGACCGTTGGAGAGGACGAAGCGGTCACGGTCAGCCCACTTGGGGTTAGCCGGGTTGTGCCGCAGATGATTGTTCCACAAGACTTCCGCAATTTCCGCCATGCCCATGGGCGCACCGGGGTGCCCTGAGTTGGCCTTCTGGACAGCATCCATCGCAAGCGCGCGGATGGCATTGGCTAAATCTTTACGGGAAGCAGCAGACATGTATCTTTATCCTCTGAAGGTTCTGAAAAACTATTAAAAAACTATTGCATCGCAGTCTAAATCAACCCGGGGTTTTCGGGGGCGGAAAAGTTGCTATTTTCCCTTAGATCGGGCTAATCGGCAATACTAACGCCGGAAAAAGCGCTTATGCAGCGTCTTTCCACTTGATAGAGCACCCCATACTGGGAATCTGTTCGCGCGGCCCCTGGCCCGTCAGGGCAACCTGTTTCATGGCCTCGAACAAATCGCGCCGCGCATCGGCCACGGCCTCCTTGCGGCTGGCGTCGAGACGGCCGCGGTACTGGAGTTGCAGGTCGGCGTTGTAGCCGAAAAAGTCTGGGGTGCACACCGCACCGTAGGCCTTGGCGACCCCCTGAGTTTCATCCAGCAGATACGGGAAAGGAAAATTGAGTTCGCGCGCGATTTTTTGCATGTTGTCGAAAGAATCCTCGGGATAGTCCGTGGGATCGTTAGACATGATGGCGACGCTCTTGACGCCGTAATCGCGCAACTCTTTCGCGTCGCGCACGATGCGGTCGATCACCGCTTTGACATAAGGACAGTGGTTACAAATGAACATCACCAGTAAACCCTTCTCGCCCTTGCACTGGTCGAGGGTCCAGATTTTGCCATCGACGCCGGGCAGGGCAAAATCGACAGCGGGCTTACCAAATTCGCAGACCGGGGTTTCGGTACGCACCATGTTGTGTTTCCTCTCTGATTTCGTGGATAATCGGTGATTTTGCAGCCGAAGAATTGGAATACAGTTGGCTTCGGGCTACACTATGGCAACATTTTAGCGTCACTTGCAGAGGAAATGGGCACGCATGTCGAAAAATAACTATTTATTTACCTCCGAATCGGTCTCCGAAGGCCATCCCGACAAAATCGCCGATCAGGTATCGGATGCGATTCTGGACGCCATCCTCGCCCAGGACAAAACCGCGCGCGTGGCCTGCGAGACGCTGGTGAAGACCGGCATGGTGATAATTGCCGGGGAAATCACTACCTCGGCCTGGGTGGACATGGAAAGCGTGGTGCGCCAGACCGTCAAGAACATCGGTTACGACAAGCCCGAGATGGGATTCGACTGGGAATCCTGCGCCGTGCTGACCGCCATCGGCAAGCAGTCCGCGGACATCGCGGTAGGCGTCGACGAGACAACCGAGCATGAGCAGGGTGCTGGCGACCAAGGCCTGATGTTCGGCTACGCCACCAATGAAACCGACGTGCTGATGCCCGCCCCCATCACTTACGCGCACCGCCTGGTGCAGCGCCAGGCGCAGATGCGCAAGAGCGGCGTGCTGCACTGGCTGCGCCCTGACGCCAAGAGCCAGGTCACCTTCCGCTACGAAAACAACAAGCCGGCCGGCATCGACGCCGTGGTGCTTTCCACCCAGCATTCGCCGGACATCAAGTACAGCGACCTCCAGGAAGCGGTAATGGAAGAGATCATCAAACCGGTGCTGCCCCCCGAGTGGCTGGACAAGAATACCCGCTACTACATCAATCCGACCGGACGTTTTGTCATCGGCGGACCGGTCGGCGACTGCGGTCTGACCGGACGTAAGATTATCGTCGACAGCTACGGCGGCATGGGCCGTCATGGCGGCGGCTGTTTCTCCGGTAAGGATCCCAGCAAGGTCGACCGCTCCGCAGCCTATGCCGCGCGTTACGTGGCCAAGAACATCGTCGCCGCCGGCCTAGCCGAACGTTGCGAGATCCAGGTATCTTACGCCATCGGCGTCGCCGAACCGACCTCGATCACCGTCGACACCTTCGGCACCGGCAAGATCGCCGACGAGCAGATCACCACATTGGTGCGCGAGCACTTCGACCTGCGCCCCAAGGGCCTCATCAAGATGCTCGACCTGTTGCGGCCGATCTACACCAAAACGGCGGCCTACGGTCATTTCGGCCGTACCGAGGCCGAACTGAGCTGGGAGCGTACCGATAAAGCCGAGACGCTACGCAAGGCGGCGGGGGTCTGATTATTTGAAATGTAGGGTGCACCACGCGCACCGGGCGAAAACCGATTTGGTGCGCGCGGCGCACCCTGCATGTTTTTTACGTGCCGCCGCTAAACACGGCGGCTATCGCTTTTCTTCGAGGAGCGCTGCGACAGGACTTGCCCTGCCAGGCTCGAAGAAAACATTTCACTTGCAATAACGGCGCTCGTTCATTCATGGAGAACAGGCCAATGAACGCAGTAGTCAAATCAAACTTCACCGATTACAAGGTCGCCGACATCGCTCTGGCCGACTGGGGCCGCAAAGAGATCAACATCGCCGAGACCGAGATGCCAGGTCTGATGACGGTGCGCGAAGAATACGCCGCGAGCCAGCCGCTCAAGGGTGCTCGCATCGCCGGCAGCCTGCACATGACCATCCAGACCGCCGTGCTGATCGAGACGCTGAAGGCGCTCGGCGCCGACATCCGCTGGGCCTCGTGCAACATCTTCTCCACCCAGGATCACGCCGCCGCCGCCATCGCCGCCGCAGGTATCCCGGTCTTCGCCTACAAGGGCGAGAGCCTGGAAGAATACTGGGACTATACCCACCGCCTGTTCGAATGGCATGACGGCAGCCCGCCCAATATGATCCTCGACGACGGCGGCGATGCCACGCTACTCATCACCTTGGGCGCGCGCGCCGAAAAAGATGTTTCGCTCATCGCCAACCCGACCAACGAAGAAGAAGGCGTCCTGTTCGCCGCGATCAAAAAGCGGCTGGCCGCGCAACCCGGCTGGTACTCGCGCATCCTGGCCAATATCCAGGGCGTGACCGAAGAGACCACCACCGGTGTACATCGCCTCTACCAGATGGAAAAGGAAGGCCGCTTGCCCTTCCCCGCCATCAACGTCAACGATTCGGTCACCAAGAGCAAGTTCGACAACCTCTACGGCTGCCGCGAATCGCTGGTAGACGGCATCAAGCGCGCCACCGACGTGATGATCGCCGGCAAAATCGCCCTGGTGCTGGGCTATGGCGACGTGGGCAAGGGCTGCGCCCAGGCCTTCCGCGGCCTCGGCGCCACGGTGTGGGTCACCGAGATCGACCCGATCTGCGCTCTGCAGGCGGCGATGGAAGGCTATCGCGTGGTCACCATGGACTACGCCGCTGACAAGGCCGACATCTTCGTCACCGCCACTGGCAACGTCAACGTCATCAACCACGGCCACATGGCGCACATGCGTCACAATGCCATCGTATGCAACATCGGCCACTTCGACTCCGAAATCGAAGTCTCCAGCCTGCGCCAGTACCAATGGGAAAACATCAAGCCGCAGGTTGATCACATCATCTTTCCTGATGGCAAACGCATCATCCTGCTTGCGGAAGGCCGCCTGGTGAACCTGGGCTGCGCCACCGGGCATCCCAGCTTCGTCATGTCCAACTCCTTCTCCAACCAGGTGTTGGCGCAGATCGAGCTGTTCAAGCATGGCGCCAAGTACGAAAACAAGGTGTATGTGCTGCCCAAACATCTGGACGAGCATGTGGCGCGCCTGCATCTGAAAAAGATCGGCGCCGATCTGACGAAGCTGACACCCGAGCAAGCCGCGTACATCAGCGTGCCGGTGGACGGGCCGTACAAGCCGAATCATTACCGTTATTGATTAGGGAACCTCTGATCAATTCAGAGGTTCCGCGGCACACGGAGGTGCCTGCATTTTTCAATCACTCCAAGTGATTGAAAAATGCAGAAAAGCAAAAATCACATTTTTGCTTTTCGTGCTTTGAGAATTCCAGGATGGAATTATTCAGAGCTTCCTTAGCGGATTGGTGGGTTACGGCGCTGTCGCGCCTAACCCACCCTACATTGGTTAATCATATGGACTCCCAAAAAAAATATCCACAGACTTACAGTTTCGAATTCTTTCCGCCCAAGACTGCCGAGGGTGTGGCCAAATTGCGTGTGGTGCGCGACATGCTGGCACAGCTCAAGCCGCTGTATTTCTCGGTCACTTTCGGCGCGGGCGGCAGCACGCGTGACCACACCTTCGATACCGTGATCGAAATCCAGCGCGACACTGGCATCGACGCCGCACCGCATCTTTCCTGCATCGCATCCAGCCGCGACAGCATCCGCGCCCTGCTCCATGCCTATATCGCCAACGGCATCCACCGCATTGTGGCCTTGCGCGGTGATATGCCCTCGGGAATGCGCGATATCGGCGAATTCCGTTATGCCAACGAGCTGGTCGCCTTCATCCGCGAAGAGACCGGCGATCACTTTCACATCGAAGTCGCCGCCTATCCCGAGTTTCACCCCCAGGCGCCGTCCGCGCAGGCCGACCTGCTCAATTTCAAGCGTAAGGTCGAGGCCGGCGCCAGCAGCGCGCTGACACAATACTTCTACAATGCGGACGCCTATTTCCACTTCGTCGAAGCTTGCGAAAAGCTCGGCCTCGACCTGCCCATCGTGCCCGGCATCATGCCCATCACCAATTACGTTCAACTCGCCCGCTTCTCCGACATGTGCGGCGCCGAGATTCCGCGCTGGCTACGCAAACGCCTGGAGGACTTCGGCGATGACCTGGAGTCGTTACGCGCCTTCGGCCTGGATGTCACCACCGAACTGTGCCGCAAGCTGCTTGACGGCGGCGCGCCGGGGTTGCATTTCTATACCATGAACCAGGTAGGGGCAACGATGGCGGTTTGGGAAAATCTGGGGCTTGGGTCTCCCGCGAACGAGAGTTGACTCTCAAAACCCGCTTGCAAACCCGGACCCGCAATGATTACGATCAACTGGCCAAGCGGACATGGATGAGGAAACGCTCATCACAGGGCTACTGGCAGGTGACGAGGCTGCGTTTCGGCATGTCGTAGGCGAATATCATGGCCTGATGCGGCATGTGGCGCGCGCCATCATCGGCAGCGAGTTCGCCGATGAAATCGTGCAGGATGCGTGGGTGGCCGTGATCCAGTCGCTGCCTCGGTTTGAACGGCGTTGCAGTCTCAAGACCTGGGTATTGCAGATTGTCAGCAATCTGGCCAAAACCCGTCTCCGCCGTGAACGACGTTCGATAGCCATGGGGGACGCGGCTGATCTTGAATTGTTGGTAGCCACAGGTCAACTATTTCAGCCGGATGGTCATTGGCTCGAGCCGCCCGGCAACTGGCATCACGACACCCCCGAGCTGCTACTGGCCAGCGAACAGTTACGAGCGGCGATCGAGACGGCGCTTACCGCCCTGCCGGAAATGCAGCGGACGGTGTTGACCCTGCGCGACATCGAAGGGCTGGAAATGGAAGAGATATGTAACATTCTGGAGTTGTCCGAGTCCAATGGTAGAGTATTGCTGCATCGCGCCCGCTTGCGGCTGTGGCAGACCATCGATCAATTTCAGCGCGGTGAGGTTGAGTAATGCTTAAGTGCCGGGACATCCACGACCGTGCCAGTGATTACCTGGAAAAGCGTCTCTCCTGGCGGGCGCGGATTCAATTCCGTTTACACCTGTTCATTTGTGTCCATTGCCGCAACTTCATTCGCCAGATGCGGACCACCGTTACCGCGCTGGCAGGCTTGAAAAAATCGCCGGATAGCGGCACCATTGATAACCAGGTCACGTTGCTGCTACGTCAGAGCCAGTCCGCCGCCTCTGGTTCCATTCCTAAAAAAGATCGATAATTTTCCGCTTCTCCCTGCAACAAATCAAGATCTCATGCATCTTTAGGAAGCCCTGAATAATTCCATCCTGGAATTCTCAGCGCACGAAAAGAAAAAATGTGATTTTTTTCTTTTCTCCATTTTTCAATCACTTGGGGTGATTGAAAAATGCCGGCGCCTCCGTGTGCCGCAGAACCTCTGAATTGATCAGAAGTTCCTTTACTATGTAAAACCAGATCCATATCACAGGGAGACAATCCTCATGCTGATCAAGATCAAACGGCGCGGCGAGATAGGCCCCGCGGAGACCACTCCCAGGGAACTTTTCCTGGATCGCCGCCGCTTCCTGCGCCTGGGGGCGGGCAGCGTGGTCACTGCGGCGGCGCTGTCCAGCGGACTGTGGCGGCCCGCGCTGGCCGATGTGAAATTGCCTAATGTAACCAAAGGCCCATTCACCGCACGAGACGAATTAACCCCCTACGAATCGGTTACCAGCTACAACAATTTCTATGAATTCGGCACCGACAAGGAAGATCCCGCCCGGCTGGCCGGCAGCCTCAAGCCCCGGCCTTGGCGTGTGGTGATCGACGGCGAGGTGACCAAGCCGGGGAGTTTCGATATCGACGAGCTGATACGTCCCCACGCATTGCAAGAGCGGGTGTACCGGCTGCGCTGCGTGGAAGCGTGGTCCATGGTGATACCGTGGGTAGGATTTCCGCTGGCGGATTTGCTCAAGCGCTTCCAGCCGACCTCACGGGCCAAATACGT
The DNA here is from genome assembly GCA_005240065.1 of Gammaproteobacteria bacterium. Classification (GTDB taxonomy): domain Bacteria; phylum Pseudomonadota; class Gammaproteobacteria; family Ga007554; genus SBBG01. The sequence continues at coordinate 19,005 of SBBG01000123.1, forward strand.
ACGTTTCGAGGCCTTGCACGATCCCAGGCAGTTTCCTGGACAACGGCGCGCGGTGCTGAGCTGGCCTTACGTGGAGGGGCTGCGCATCGACGAAGCCATGCACCCGCTGACCATTCTCGCAGTCGGTCTGTATGGTGAGGTGTTGCCCAATCAAAACGGCGCGCCGCTGCGTCTGGTGGTGCCGTGGAAATACGGTTTCAAGAGCATCAAATCCATCGTCAAGATCAGTCTGGTGGAACAGATGCCGCTCAACACCTGGGCCAGATCCGCGCCCAATGAATACGGCTTCTATGCCAACGTCAATCCGCTGGTGGACCATCCCCGCTGGAGCCAGGCCAAGGAGCGGCGCATCGGCGATTTCTTCAAGCGTGAGACCGCGATGTTCAACGGCTACGCGGATCAAGTCGCTTCGCTCTACACGGGCATGGACTTGAGAAAATTCTTTTGAAGACCATGACGGCCGCGCAGTGGATGACACGGGTGATCAAACCGGCGGTGTTCGTTCTGTGCCTGGCGCCGCTGGCGTGGTTGCTGTGGGATGCCTTTCATCATCAGCTCGGCGCCAATCCCGTGGAGAAACTCAACCACCGCACCGGTATCTGGACTTTACGCCTGCTGTTGATCACTCTGGCAGTTACCCCGCTGCGGCGCATCACGGGCTGGAATGTCTTGATACGCCTGCGACGGATGCTGGGCCTCTATACTTTTTTCTATGCCTGCCTGCATTTTCTCACCTGGTTGGTGTTCGATCACTTCTTCGATCTGCACGAGGTTACCAAGGACATCATCAAGCGGCCATACATCACGGTGGGCTTCTCGGCCTTCGTGCTGTTGATACCGCTGGCGGTCACCTCCACCCATAACTGGATCAGGCGGCTCGGCCCGAGCTGGAAGACTTTGCATCAATCGATCTATGTGATTGCTGTGGCGGGGGTGCTGCATTATCTGTGGCTGGTGAAAGCCGATGTGCGGGATCCGGTTATCTATGGCCTGATTCTGGTGGCGCTGTTGGCTTACCGCGCCTGGACAAAACGGGCAACGGCACCACCCCGCCTCATATGAGAAGGGGAATCAGTTCCAAACAGAGGAAATACTCACACTATTATCCCAGCGATCAAATAGAGCTTCACTCCCCTCACTCCTTCCGCGAGCGGGAGAGGGATAAAGTGGACATATTTGTTCGCCGGGTTAATAGCATGATGGGGCACTGACGCGCCCTATCATGCCTGGAAAACCGGAAAAGCTACTTCATCACCGACAAACCGGAGGCAAAAATAATCCGGTCGAAAGTGCGATTGAGAGTCTTACTGGTAAAATTCTCCGCCACCATACTTTCGGCGAACCGCACCCGGTCCCCCACTTTGACCTTGGTGGTCGGCCCCGCCACCCAGAAGCGCTTGCCGTTGGCGGCTTCGAGTTCCACGTAGGTATAAATCGACGCATCCGCAGTCGAGATCACCTTACCTTCACTCGGCATGGCCTGCTTGGAAACCGCAGTCTGGGGCGGGGGCGCGGACTTTTCTGCGGCGACTGCCTGAAAAGAGCCCAGCGCGGCAACCGCCAGCAAGGATGCAAAAACGGGAAGATGGGAAATTCTCACAAGACCTCCAGAATCAATCGTTTTGTCTATCTATGACTAAAAACGGCGATTGGAGCCGTTTTTAGGTTAGTTTTTAGGTTAGTTAATTAATCAGTATGACAGATATAAACACCCACGGGTTCCCCCGTCACGCCAGCCAATACGTCCCGGTAAAGCGCATCGACAAATCGATCGCCCGCACATGCTTGGTAATCGCGCCGATCGAGATGTAATCCACGCCGGTCTCAGCGATCTGACGCAAATTGCCAAAATCGATGCCCCCCGAAGCTTCCAATCTGGCCCGCCCCGCCGTTATGGCGACCGCGGCGCGCATTTGCTCGATGTCAAAATTATCCAGCAGCAGAATATCCGCACCCGCCTCAAGCGCCTCGGCCACCTCGCCGAGGTTTTCCACCTCGACTTCCACCGGCATTGCCCTGGCGACGGCCCGCGCCGCCTCAACGGCGGCGTGGATGGAGCCTGCGGCCAGGACGTGATTCTCCTTGATCAGAATGCCGTCGTACAAACCGTGGCGATGATTGTGGCAGCCGCCGCAACGTACCGCGTATTTCTGCGCATCACGCAAACCAGGGATGGTCTTGCGGGTGTCGAGAACCTTGACCTGCGTGCCCTTGACCATATCGGCATAACGCCGCGCCTCCGTAGCCGTGCCGGACAGGGTTTGCAAAAAATTGAGCGCCGTGCGCTCCCCCGTCAGCAGCGGCCGCGCCGCGCCATGCAGCATGCATAACACCTGATCGGCGGCAATGGCGTCACCATCGGCGGCATGCCACATCACCCGGATAGAGGGATCCAACTGCCGGAATACCTCATCAAACCACGCCGTCCCACACAGCACCGCATCCTCACGGCTGATGACAGTGGCGGCGCACACCGCCTGTTCCGGAATCAACGCAGCGGTAATGTCGCCGCTGCCGACATCTTCAGTTAGCGCGCGGCGCACGGCGTCGTGGATACCAGCGGACAAAACATATTCCTCGCTCACAACTTGATCATCTCCTGGCGGGTCGATTGCTAAGGAAACGCCGAATAATTCCATCCTGGAATTCTCGGCGCACGAAAAGCAAAAAGTATGATTTTTTCTTTTTTCATATTCAATCACTTAGCGTGATTGAAATATTCCGGCACATCCTTGTGCCGACGAAAACACGAATAAATCCGCGTTTCCTTAATCATCTCAAGCACCTGCTCCTTTTGCAATCGAACATTGACCGATGCGTACCGAGAAAAGCAAAATGTCTTCCTACTGCCTCAGCACAATCCTCTGCACCACCTGAGAGTCATCCGCCGGAAACACGTAACTGCCTACCTCCTCTCGCAAATCCGGCGCCGCTTCTGCGATATTGACCTTCACATAGGTTTCCAGCACCTTCAGATCGGCAATGCCGTTCGTCATTCCCTCCAGCAGGTAATAGGTGATCCAGTTGGTGGCCTCGCCGGTCGCCGTTGAGTTTGCACCAATGATGTACGCCCCCGGATAGCTCTCGTTATCCACCGGTATCGTGGTGGCACTCCTGCACGCGGAGATCAGGAAGATCATTTTCCTGTTGACCGGCTGCGGCTGTTTCTTGAATACGCGGGCGGAATTTCCGCTGTGGCTGCGCGAAACGACGATGTCTATGGCATCCAGATGGGCGTTGATATCGTAACCTTTCTGATCTTCGGGATTGGCCTGTATCAAGACAAGGATGATACGGTCTTTTTCAAGATGGACGCCATCCTCATTTTTGGCGAAGATGCGATAGCCACGCGATCTGAAAAAACCCAGTGTTGTTTGATGATAATCCTTCCAGGCATCCCTGTCAGCAAACACGACATGCACCGTCAATGGCGTGCGTTCGAGTATTTCCCCGAGCGACAAGCTCTCTTCAACCTCGATCCCGCTTTTCTGCGCGATGCTCGTGATTTTCGCGGCATGCGCGGCATCATTCAGTTGCGACAACGGATTCTTGTAAACGACGATCAGCGCGTCAAGAAGCCGCCTGTTTTCCCCCGACGCCTGGTCATGAAGCCGCAACAGATATTCCTGAAATTCTCGTTGATACGGAAAATCCGTGGCATGAATGACATCTTCGACGAACAAGGCCAATCTCAGCGCCAAGGTGTTTATTTCCCTGGCGGACAATTCCTTGAACAGCAGATCCATGATCGCACGCAAGGAACGCGGACTGTCCACGACGCGATGCAGCATACTGAAATGGGCTGATTGCAGGATGAAATCCTTGTAAAACAGCCCTCTAGGATCCAGCTCGTGGAGAAAGGTGTTCAGATCCTTGCCTTGGCTTCGGGCCTGCGTTTCCAACTCCGTGAAGATCATCTCCGCCAGCGAGGCGAAGTTCTCCTTGGCGAGATATGCGACATACAGGAAACGCGGATCGCCTTGAAAGCTGCCGTCCTTTAGCCTGATCCGCAAATTCTTCTCATTGTGTTGAGTCAGATAGATCTCGCGCAGCACAGCGACCTTGTCTTCTCCGACGCGTCTCACCATGGCGATCGCCCGGTCATTGCCTTCGCCATGGGTCAGAACGAACAACACATCCATCGCCGCGCCATTATCATGGGAGGCAAGAAAAGCCAGTTGCCAGATCGCGTTTCTTTGCTTGAACTCTTCAGGACTCAGCCAGGCGACCTCTTCCCTCACGCGCGGATTGCGCGATATCTCTGCCGTCAGCATGTGATAGCTCACGGCATCGCTCGCCGCCCAATCCACCAACCGGGCGATGGAGGGTTCTTCCGGGACGCTCAGTCTATCGGCCGCCCGTGGGGTGGGAGAGCCGCACAATACTAAC
>SBBG01000176.1 GCA_005240065.1 Gammaproteobacteria bacterium
CACCCGGCCGGGTGTGTACCGTATGCTCGGCACCAAAGGGGAGGTGATTTACGTCGGCAAGGCGGCCAATCTCAAGAACCGTGTCAGCAGCTATTTCCGCGCCACGGGCCAGTCGCCCAAAACGCGCGTGCTGGTGTCGCAGATCCGGCACATCGAGATCACCGTCACGCACAACGAAGGCGAGGCGCTGCTGCTCGAAAACAATCTCATCAAGGAGCTCAAGCCGCGCTACAACATCATGTACCGCGACGACAAGAGTTACCCCTACGTCTATCTCTCCAGTCATCAGGATTTTCCGCGCCTGGGTTTTTACCGGGGCGCGCGGCGTGAGGAAGGGCGCTTTTTCGGACCATTTCCCAGCGCCGGGGCGGTGCGCGAGAGTCTGCACCTGCTGCAAAAGATTTTTCCGGTGCGGCAGTGTGAGGACAGCTTCTACCGCAACCGCTCGCGCCCCTGCCTGCAATACCAGATCAAGCGCTGCACCGCGCCGTGCGTGGGGCTGGTCGACAGAGAGACCTATCAGCAGGATGTGTGTGACGCCATGATGTTTCTGGAAGGCAAGAGCCAGCAGGTCATTAGCGAGCTTGTTAAGCGCATGGAGATGGCCGCCGCCAGTCTCGAATTCGAGCGCGCCGCGCGGTTGCGCGACCAGATCGCCAGCCTGCGCCGCGTGCAGGAGAAGCAGTATGTGAGCGGTGAGAGTGGTGATCTCGACGTGGTGGCCAGCAGCGTCCATAACGGCGCGGGATGCGTGCAAGTGTTCTACATCCGCGGCGGGCGCAACCTCGGCAACAAGACCTTCTTCCCCCGTCACGCCGACGATGCGGATGCGGCGGAAATCCTCGCGGCGTTTCTGCCGCAATATTATCTGGACAGGGAAACACCGCCGGAAATCCTCATCAGCCATGAACTGGAGGGTGCGGAGCTGCTGGAGCAGGTGCTGGGCGAAAAAGCGCGGCGCAAGGTGACGATTACCCACCGCGTGCGCGGCGAACGCGCCCGCTGGCTGGAGATGGCAGCCACTAACGCCCGTCACGCGCTGGCGCAATATCTCACCGGCAAGGCCGACATACGCCAGCGCTATGAAGCCCTGCAAGAGGCGCTGGGGCTTGACAACCTGCCGCAGCGCCTGGAATGTTTCGACATCAGCCACACCATGGGCGAGTCCGCCGTGGCATCGTGCGTGGTGTTCGACGCCAACGGCCCGCTCAAGTCCGATTACCGGCGCTTCAACATCGAGGGCATCACGCCGGGCGACGACTACGCCGCGCTGCACCAAGCGCTGACGCGCCGTTACACGCGCCTCAAGGCCGGGGAGGGCAAATGGCCCGATGTGCTGTTCATCGACGGTGGCAAGGGGCAGGTGAGCGCTGTGGCGCAGGCGCTGGAAGAGTTGCAAGTGAACGGTGTCGTGCTGGTCGGCGTCGCCAAGGGTCCGACACGCAAGGCCGGGCTGGAAACGCTGTTCTTGCCCGGTGTCGAGGCGCCGATCATGCTGCTGGCGGACTCGTCCGCACTGCATCTGATCCAGCAGATCCGTGACGAGGCCCACCGTTTCGCCATCACCGGCCACCGCCAGCGGCGCGCCAGGACGCGCGCCACCTCGCCGCTGGAGAGCATCCCCGGCATCGGCGCCAAGCGCCGCCGCCAGTTGCTTACCCAATTCGGCGGGCTGCAAGGCGTGGCGAGGGCGGGCGTGGAGGATCTCGCTAGGGTGCAGGGCATCAGCAAACAGCTTGCGCAGTTTATTTACGATACTTTTCACGCCGATAAGAACGTATAATCCTAAAAACCTCACAATCCCATGCCCGCCTGTTTCGCGGTTTGCCGATATCATGAACATTCCGACACTGCTGACCTGGCTGCGCATCGTTCTCATACCGGTGTTCGTCGTGGTTTTTTACCTGCCCATCGACAGCGCGCGCGCCTGGACGGCCTTGATTTTTATCCTCGCCGCCATCACCGACTGGCTGGACGGTTATCTGGCGCGCCTCCTCAACCAGACCTCCGCGCTGGGCGCGTTTCTCGATCCCGTCGCCGACAAACTGATGGTGGCGATGGCGCTGGTGCTGCTGGTGCAGTCCGACCCCACGCCATGGCTGGCCATCCCCGCCGCCATCATCGTTTGCCGCGAGATCGCCGTCTCCGCGTTGCGCGAGTGGATGGCAGAGATTGGCGCGCGCGCGCGTGTGGCCGTTTCGGTGGTCGGAAAAATTAAAACCACTGCGCAGATGTTCGCCATCATCCTGCTATTGTTCCAAAATCCTCTGGCGGGATTGCCGACGCATACGACCGGGTTGATTCTGCTCTATGTGGCGGCGGGATTGACGTTGTGGTCGATGATCGTATACATCCACGCCGCTTGGCCTGTTTTGACGGCTGAAGAGAACAATAAATAAAAATATAGTGCGGATTATGCTTGACAGTCGGCCATCATCCCCTAAAATATGCACCTCTTAGAGACGCCAAGCGTACTAATGTAAAGCGGGAATAGCTCAGTTGGTAGAGCACAACCTTGCCAAGGTTGGGGTCGCGAGTTCGAGTCTCGTTTCCCGCTCCAATTCCTTTCGCCAAGAGCCTTCCAAGCCCGGCAGGCTCTTGGTATGATCTTGGCAGGATAATCCGCAGGCTGGGTGGCAGAGTGGTTATGCAGCGGCCTGCAAAGCCGTGGACGCCGGTTCGATTCCGACCCCAGCCTCCATTCATTGAGCGCCAACCTTGTTTCGGATGCTTCGCCCGGGTGGCGAAATTGGTAGACGCAAGGGACTTAAAATCCCTCGGCCTTGCGGCCATACCGGTTCGATTCCGGTC
>SBBG01000004.1 GCA_005240065.1 Gammaproteobacteria bacterium
CCACCCTCGGCCCCGGATCATCCAGTAATTCAACGCCATCGCCAAAAAACGGAAAATTGCGCCAACCGTATTTCTCCTGCTCCAGCGCATGCACCGCCGCCCCCGGCAAACGCAGCAGCAGATACAGCATCTCACCCTGCTGTGGCGTCAACGCCAGATCGGTGAGCGCCGCCGCGGCCACGCCGGTCATCGCCAGCGGGCATTCCGCGACCGCTTCGAGTCCGATGCGGTGTTGTTGCAACCAGGACAAGGCGCCGCCCGGATGGCACTGTTCCAGATACGCCAGCGTCTGCCGCACCGGCGTGGCGCAGCTCGCACCGTGCGGATCGAAACCCGGCGGGTGTTCCATCGGCAACCAGATGTCGGCACGCTCTTCCACGGGCGGATTACGCAGCCGTTCACGCCACGCGCTCACGTCCTGCCCGCACCTCAGCCAGCAGTCCATGGCGATCGCCACCTCGTGCGCGCCGCCGAGCTGCCCCGCGCCCACCGCCAGCGCCGCCGTGAGACAGGCGGCATAGGTGGAACCGCCCACCCCGCCGCACATCGCCGCATGCACGCTATGGTCGCGCGGGCCGGGGTTGGCCAGTGCGATGGCAAGCTTTTCCAGCAGTTTGGCCTGCGCGGGCGTGGGACGTTCCCGCTTGAACAGCAGATAAAGATACTCACTCCACCCCGCCTTGGGCAGAATCTCGCCATAGACATCGTAACCGCTGCAATAGCAGGCCTTGGCGGCGAAGGGGTTGTCGTCTTCGGGGATTTCCTCCCAGATTTTGCTGCGGATGGTTTCGGTTTTTTTGCCGGTCATTGTTTTTCCCCTCCTTTATTTACCTGCGTTGTGGTGCGTGGGACGCACCCTACAGTTTGGTGGAACGTATCATGCAATCCCGCAGGGTGCGCCATGCGCACCGTAACATCGTTGATGCGGGTGCGCATGACGCACCCTGTAAAACTCATTGGCTTCTGTAGGGTGCGCCGTGCGCACCATAACTTTCACTCTCCAAACGAATCATCCGTATCCAAAGAAACCTCACCACCGCCCCCGTCAGGCGGATAATGGCCTTCGCTCACGAAACGGTGAAAGGTCGAATACGGCCAATCTTTCACATGCCGCGCGTAACCGTGCTTGACCGGGTTCCAATGGATATAATCGACATGCCGCCGGTAATCCTCGTCATCCCGGATCTGGTGTTCCCAGAAACGCCTCTGCCAGAGGCCCGCTTCCATGCGCCTGACTCGCGAGGCGCTCGATCTTTGGGAGTGACAGTATCGCGCCGCGCATTGCTGGCTCACGTAACGTTTAATCATTCCCCACCGAGCGGAAAAATCGGCGTCGCCTTCCGGCAATGTCCAGATACAATGCAAATGATCCGGCAGCAGCACCCAGGCATCGATTTTGAACGGGAACCGCTCTTTCGCCTTGCGGATACCTTCCCGCAATGCCTGCCGCACATCGTCATGCGTCAATAACGGCTGCCGTCGATGGGTGGCGACAGTGAAAAAATAGGTGCCGCCCGTCACGTTGGCTCTACGATAATCCGGCATTCGATCCTGTGTGGTTTATGGTGCGTATGACGCACCCTACAAAATCCGTAGGGTGCGCTATGCGCACCAATTCGAAATGCCCCGCAATCATGCGCCCTTCAGCACTTTGTGACACAGTAAAACTATGCGGCCATGCCCTTGGGTTTCCTGGGCCGGCCGCCCAACTTGCCGTTCTGGCGGGCCGCCGCCGCTTTGGCTTCGGTAGACGCGGCGCCGCCGATCTTGCCAATCTCGGCCGCCATCCAGCGCCTGGAACCAAGAAAACCCTCCAGCAGGGCGGGGATGTACAGGTCTGCGTCCAGTCGCGGGAAATGAATACCGAGACCAGACGGCGTGATTTCTGCCTCCGCCAGGTCGGCTGGATGGGCGTTTTCCAACCCTTGCACGTGCTTTGGCGGGAAAGCCAATTCCAGTCCAGAGGCGAGCGTAACGACCACACGAGCAACGCGACGGTCATATCGCACCGAGACCGCGGCCGGGAAAGCCGCTTTCTTCGCAGCCGCACGACGGTTAGCCGCCTCGAAGACATCATCGGTCATGCTCATGGATTCGCCTCCATTGGTTACACAGGGCCGCCAGATTGGCGGCCAATTTACCCGCGATCTTCACCAGGTCTTTGCGCGAGAATCCATAGTTTTCGCGCAGCTCGGGCGGCCCTTGCGGACAATGCAGGTTGAACACCGCCTCGCAACCGTTGCCGATGACATGAACGTGAGCGGGACGATGGTCGTTTGGGTAGATGACCACACGCAACCCAAAGATCGTCAATATCGTCGGCATTGTATCACAAACCCAAACAGCTTGGGTTTTATTTTGCACCAAGGCAAATCAAGCGGCATCGAACCTGACGATGCATCCCTCTACACCGTCCCCAACGACCTCATCCGCATCCCCATCGGCGGCACTTCTTCCGGGTCGATATGCACATCCAGCAGCGTTGGCCCCTGGCATTTACGGATGGCGGCGATGTCCAGCGCCGCCAGATCGCGCGGCGAGTGAATGGAATGGGCCTGCGCGCCCATGGCGCGCGCCATGGCGGCGAAATCGACCTTGGGCAATTCAAAGCCGACCGGCTCGGCGCCCGCCAGGCGCTGGCCATGCTTGACAGTACCCAAGGCCGCATCGTTGAGAATCACATAAACCACCGGCAATTTTTCGGCAACCGCCGTGGTGATTTCCTGACTGCTCATCAGAAAACCGCCGTCGCCGGTGATGCACACCACTGTGCGGCGCTTGTCCCCCAATGCCGTGCCAACGGCGGCTCCGATGGCCCAACCCATCGAGGCAAACCCCATATTGACACGGAATGCCCCGCCGGGAAACATACGCTCTCCGGTGATACGGCGATCGAAAGGATGCAGATAATGGATGGTCCATAAAAGAGCATTTCCGGTATCGGCGAGAAAACGGGTATCGGGCG
>SBBG01000160.1 GCA_005240065.1 Gammaproteobacteria bacterium
CAAAACATCCGGCCCTACGGCTACGCGGGGGCACGTCAGCCATCGCTCGCATACGCATCGCTTCCATGGCTTCCGGCTTCGTTGGATGGAATGTCGGGCATATACCCGATGCCGCTAGCGTACCGGATCGTCCCGCGTTGATAATGAGGGCCGGCGGAATAACACTTATTGCGGAATGGCATGAATGATTCGACCGATCATTTGAACGACCTCGCGGTCTTCGTGCGCGTGGTGGAAGAGGGCAGCTTCACGCGCGCGGCGGAGCGGCTGGAGATGTCCCAATCGGTGGTGAGCAAGTGCGTGTCGCGGCTGGAAATGAGCCTCAAGACGCGATTGCTGCAACGCACCACGCGCCGCTTGAGTCTCACCGAAAGCGGTGAAGTGTTATACCGCCGCGCGCGCTCCGCGCTCGAGGAGATCGCGCAAGCGCAGGCCGAGGTCGCGCACCTGCAAGGCGAGCCTGCGGGAAGGTTGCGTGTGACATGTCCGCTCGCGTATGGAATGATGCACGTCGCTCCCGCGATTGCGGAGTTTCTCAAGCGCTGGCCGAAGCTCTCCGTGGAGCTGGACATGAGCGATCGTCGCGTGGACTTGCTGGAAGAGGGCATCGACGTGGCCATACGTGTGGGCTGGCTTGCGCCCAGTTCGTTGGTGGCGCGCAAGCTCGCCGAATATCCTCTGGTGCTGTGCGCGAGCCCCGCCTATCTCGCACGTCACGGTCGGCCACAAGCGCCACACGATCTTTCCAGGCATAATTGCATCCTCTACACCCTGAGCGATGCGCCGCGCGAATGGCACTTCACCGCGCCCGATGGTACGGCGCTCAAGGTGGAAGTGCGCGGCAATTTCGATGTCAACAACGGTGCGGCGCAAGTGCAGGCGGCCTTGGCGGGACTGGGAGTGATCCATATCCCGGGCTTTTATGTGATGGAGCACATCGAAGCGGGCCGCCTCGAACACCTGCTCGCCGCGTATGATACCGTTACGGTTCCTGCGCACGCGCTTTATCCCGCGCGGCGCTTTCTGCCGCTCAAGGTCAAGGCCTTCGTGGATTTTCTGGCGCAGAGGGTGGCGCAGGGTATGGAGTGAATGTTGTTCACGAATCAGGTGCTCATCAATCCATTCCCGGCGCGCACTCTCCACGGCAGGGTATGCCGATCCGCTCGCGTTTTTCTCTAGACCCGCGATCCAGCCGCAGCGCTGTCAGTGTCCCACCCCATACGCAGCCGGTGTCGATATGGTGGACGCCCTGGGTATCGCAGACGCCTAGCGTCGACCAGTGGCCGAAGACGATCTCCATGTCCGTGCTGGCGCGGTGCGGGATGGCAAACCAGGGGAAATAGCCCGGCGGCTGCGTGCCGGGCGGACCCTTTTCCCTCAGTGCCAGCTGTCCCTGTGCATCGCAGTAGCGCATGCGTGTAAGGCAGTTGGTGATGAAGCGCAAGCGATCCCAGCTTCCCAATGCGGGCGACCATTGGCCGGGGGTGTCGCCATAGATGGCAGCGAGATAATCATGACAATCCGCTCCGCGCAGCGCGGCTTCCACTTCCGCCGCGCAGGCGCGCGCCGTGGCCAGATCCCACTGCGGCGGCAGGCCGGCATGAATCATCGTGATGCCGAGGTTTTCATCATGATGCAGCAGGGGTTGGTGACGCAGCCAGTGCAGCAGTTCGTCGCGGTCCGGCGCGTTCAGGATGTCGTGGAAGGTGTCCTTGCGGCGCGCCTGGGCATGGCCGCCGGCCACCGCCATGAGATGGATATCGTGATTGCCCAGCACCGTGATCGCGCGCTCGCCCATGTCCCGCACAAACCGCAGCACCTCCAGCGAGCGCGGTCCGCGGTTGACCAGATCGCCGGCAAACCACAATCGGTCGTCGGCAGGGTCGAAGGAAATCGCATCGAGCAGGGCCAGCAGATCATCGAAACAGCCTTGCACATCGCCGATGGCATAAATCGCCATGCGTTGTCGATGTCCTCAGTTTTCGGTCAGGCTGCGCAGCATCCAGGCGGTCTTTTCATGCACCTGCATACGCTGCGTGAGCAGATCGGCCGTCGGCTGGTCGTTGGCGCGCTCCACCGCCGGAAAGATGGAACGGGCAGTGCGCACCACGGCTTCCTGACCTTCCACCAGTAGGCGTATCATCTCGTCGGCTTTGGGTACGCCGATGGTTTCCGGTATCGAGCTCAGGCGCGAGAATTCGGTATAAGTGCCGGGCGCCGGGAAACCCAAGGCCCGGATGCGCTCGGCGATCAGATCCACCGCCAGCGCCAGTTCGTTGTATTGCGTCTCGAACATCAGGTGCAGGGTCTGGAACATGGGGCCGGTGACGTTCCAATGGAAGTTATGGGTCTTGAGGTAAAGCGTGTAGGTGTCTGCCAACAGCCGGGATAGTCCTTCCACTATTTCGGCGCGATCCTGTTGCGAAATACCTATGTCGATGTTCATGGAATACCTCTGTTGTGTGGCTGACGATAACCGTATCGGCAGGGTTCTGATATTATGGGTGCTTCTAAAAATTCGATCAAGACGCGAGGGCAACGCCGCCATCGCGGCTTTAGCGGATTCTTAGAAGTGCCCTTATGTTAATTTATCGCTTATAGCGACAGTATTCCTGCTATGAATATCAGTCGAGTGTTGATCATCATCGGCGCCGTTCTGGTTGTCATGGGGTTGCTGTGGCCGCTCTTGCAAAAGGTCGGTCTTGGCAAGCTGCCGGGCGATATCGCTGTCGAGCGCGATGGTTTTCGTTTCTATTTTCCCATTACGACATCCATCGTTGTGAGCCTGGTGCTCAGTTTTTTGTTATGGTTATTTTTCAGGAAATGACATGAGTTCATCATCGTCCACGGTGTCGAGCGAATTGCTCAAGCGGCTGGAACCCTTGGCGTCACTGACACAGGAACAGCTCGATCATCTGGCGGCGAAAGCCGAGATAGAGCGAGTTGCGGCGGGTGAAACCCTTTTTCGTGAGGGTGAAACGGATCGGAAGATGGTCTATCTGCTGCGTGGTGAGGTTCGTCTCGATTCAACACAAACAGACGGACAACAGCGCGTACTAGGTCTTCTGACGGCGGCCGCTGAGTCATGTGATCCTCTGGATAGGGATCAGCCACGGCGCTCTACGGCTATGGCCGTGACGGATGCGGAGATCATCCGTCTGGACAGCAATTTCATCGAATCCATGCTGGCCTGGAGCCAGTTCGCATCCAGGGAGCCGGAGATCATCATGAGCGCGGAGGGCGTGCTGAGTGTCGATAAGGCGCGCTGGATAGCTAAAATCTCACGCTCTCCCATCTTTAAATATCTTCATCCCGCGAATATAGAGAAGCTTCTCGATCTATTGGAGCCTGTTCGCGTGAACGCCGGCGATGTCATCATCCGCCAGGGCGATGTGGGTGATTATTGCTATTTCATCGACGAGGGCATGGCGCTGGTGACGTGTGTCAAAGATGACGAAAGCGAAACCATCGAGCTGGCCGAGCTTGTTGAAGGCGATGGCTTTGGCGAGATGGCGCTGATCTCCGGTCAGCCGCGTAACGCTACGGTATCGATGACGACGGATGGCGTACTGTTGCGTTTATCCAAGGCGGATTTCGTGGAGTTGCTCAAGGAGCCTCCGTTGCAGTGGGTGGCATACGGCCAGGCTCAGGCGCTGATCGCAAAAGGCGCGCAATGGCTGGATGTGCGCACGGCATCGGAGTTTGCCCATGCGCATTTGCCGGGCGCGGTCAACATTCCCGGCCAGGATTTGCATAGGCGGATGAGGGAGCTGGACCGCACCAGCGTCTATATTTGTTATTGTGATACAGGACGGCGCAGCTCCGCAGTGGTTTCGATACTGGGGCAGTATGGCATCCGGGCGCATGTATTGCAGGGCGGGGTGAATGGCGTGCCCAGAGATGGGCTGGATGCTGCCACGGGCGCCTGATGGCTAAAAAATCAGCAAAATCGCCGCATAGCGTGCTGCCTTGCCGATGGCGATGAACAGCAGCGCAAGCCCTGCGTGGATGCGCAGCCAACCCGCCGCGATGCACAGCGGGTCGCCTGCCACCGGCAGCCAGGAAAACAGCAGTAGCGGGCTGCCCCATTTTCGCAGATACTGCGCCGCCCGCCGCAGTTTTTCGTTTTTCATCTCCTGCGCCGGGTAGCGCCAGGCGATCAGCCAGCCCATACCCCAGGAGATCATGCCGCCCAAGGTATTGCCTAGCGTCGCCACGCCAAACAGCGTCCATGGATCATGAGTGCCGTTGGCGGCGAGCCAGGCCAGCATCGCCTCCGAGCCGCCGGGGATCAGTGTCGAGGCGAGCATGGAGAGCAGGAACAATCCCCACAATCCCCACTCATTCAGTATTTCCAGCATGATTTGGTCAGGGTAGAAAAAAAGCGGCCGAAGGCCGCTTAGGGATACTAAAAAGTGTCTTAAAGGGCGTTTATAAAAATTCGATCAAGGCACGAGGGCAAGGCGGAAATGCGCGAAAAAGCGGAGTGTACACGTAATCTGCCGCTTCCCGGCCCC
>SBBG01000072.1 GCA_005240065.1 Gammaproteobacteria bacterium
CACACCGCCCGAGCCGATGGTGAATGTCTGGCCATGGATGGCGCCGCCCTCGCCCTGCGATCCAAAGGGGGTGAAGCTGATCGCCCAAGCCGAGGCGGGCAGCGCGAGCAGCCATGTCCAGAGCAATACCGATATCCCGCGCATGCCGTCACCTTCTCAGCGGCCCCGCCACCGGGGTGGCGCTGGCCTCGGCGGACGGGGGTGATTCCAGGCCGCGCTCGCGCAGCCAGCGCACCACATAGTAGTAAGTGACACCGTTCGTCAACCCGCTGTCCTCATAGGTTGCATAGCTCGTCACATGCCCGGCCTTGATGAGCTGATACGGTCCGCCCGCAGTCGTGCCGCGGTAGATGTTGTAGCCCGCCGCGCCCTCCACCGGCGTCCATACCAGGGCGACCTTGCCTTCCTTGGCGCGGGCGCGCAGATTCTCGACCGGGCCGGGCTCCAGGGCCATCACGATCTGGTTCACCTGACAGTTGTTGGTCTCATCCAGTTCCGCCACAGCGCCATCGGCGTCGGCGCAGGCACCCAGATGGTAGGTGCCCTCCGTCAGATCGAACGGCAAAGTGAACTGGAAGCGGCTCTTCTCGCTCGACTGTCCCGGCGTCAGCGGTCCGACCCGCCGCTCGGCGATGGGGCGGTCTTGCCTGGGGTCGATAAGCTCATCGAGCGACAGGTAGTAGCGGGTGACGGAAGACGCCGCGGCAGTGCTGCCTTTGTGACCCGTGATTTCCGTGACAGTCACCGGGGCGCCGCCCTTGGCCTTGAGCACAGGCGGAATGAAGAGTTCGATGACCAGATCCGGCCCGCCTTCCCAAGTGACCCCGGCCTGGCCGAATTCGGTGCGCACCTCGCCGTCCTCGCCGAGCCATATCCGGTCTCTACCCAATGAGGTACCGGTGTAGCTGAAACTCGCTTTCCCGGCCGCATCCGCCACTTTGCGCATCTCCAGCCCGGCGTGAGGGCCGTCAATCACCACGAATGAGAGGGAGAAATCGGGAATCGGCTTGCCGGTCGCGGCATTGATGACGGTGGCGGTGAGGGTGTATGTCGCTCCCAGCGGCAAGGTTTGCGCCGGGGGCGTGAGGGTGACCTTGGGTTCGAAGGGATCAAGGGGAATCGGCGTGTCGGGAGTATTGGCAATGATTGCCTGTACGTTCCAGTACACCAGGTCGCGGATCTCCGGGCGGCGCTGGGAAGATGTCGATTGCGCCAAGGTGGTCAACAGGGTTTGCAGGCGCTGCTTGGCCAGCGTGCCGTCTGCGGCCACCGCTTGGCGGGCAGAGGCCAACTGATTGACCAGAGTGGCGGCAAACGCCTGATCCGGCAACCAGCCCAGTTGCATGGCCTTGTTGAGATCGTCGCGGAGCTGGTTCCAGTGGTCGTAGGTGCCGGGGAAGACGCCGGAGGGGCCGAGGGTCTGGGTGTGAAAGAGGATGGATTTTTCGATCTCCGCGAAGATTTGCTCTTCCTCTTCGGTGGCTTCCTCGTCGGAGATGAATTGCCAGTCGGGTTCGATTTCCATTGCGCGGAGGGTCGGCACCCCTTCGCTGATCAGCTCAAAGCCAGCGAGGCTTGATCCGGGACTGATCAGGGACGAGTTCTCATCGCCCGAAAAAGAGGCAAAACCATCCTGGCGCATGCCTCCCATCCATCCTTGGGGGATGTGTTGCCCGAAAGGGATTACGACTGTTCCGGCGGGCAGCATCCGTTGCACATGCAGATCCGCCCATTCCTGATCGAATGATTTGAACTTCCCGGTCATGAATTCAATCCTCAACCCCGCAGAGCCGAAGGGAAGCCGCGCGGCGCGGCTCGTCATGTCGAGCGCGACGTTCCAGATCTTGCCGGTGTTCGTGCCCGGATTGCTCACCGCATAGGAATAAGTGTAGCGCCGGGCAGTGGCGTCGAAAGTCACGCCGGCCTGCACCTGCACGCCCGTGAGCACCGGCACCGGCATCTCCCCCAGTTGCCGCGACGCGGCGTTGGCTGCGGCGCTGGCGCACATCAATAAAGGAAGAAAGAAACGCTTGATCCAGGGAAGGGCTGGATACGGATAACCATGATATGCGGAAAACATGCGGTACCCTCAACGGTCATGGAAAGCGAATGTGGTAGTGGCCATTCTTGTAACACTGTTTGAAAGTGGCCTTGGTTTTGCCGAACGCATCTTTCATTTTCCTGGTGCTCTCAAGAAAGCAGTTGATCGACTGCCCGCCATCGTCAAGCGCGCTGAAATCGACATCGTTGCCGGTGTGATGGGACACATGGCCGTTGTTCTTGTCGACGAACCACTGGTTGTTCAGGTCGAACATCCCGCCCTTGGGCAGGCTCATGTCCGTGATACGGGGCTTGCGATTGGTTTTTTCCCTGTAGACCTTGCTGATGATTCGGGCTGCATCGACCAGCCGCTCCGTCCCGTAATTCGCCTGCGGGTGGGTGTCGCCCGCAAGGGATGGTTTGAACACGAAATCATCGCTGGGCGCCGCGAACAGCGCCACCAGTCCGCGCATCCCCACGTCGATGGTGTCCTTGTCTTTCCAGGAATTGAGCGTAAAACATCGCGCGGCGCAGAACCATCTTGGCGGGGAGATAAGCGTACTCTCCACCATGATCTTGCCGGCCACCCGGGGCAGGGGGTGCGTAACCTTCACCTCGGTATTCTGTGTCTGGCCGCGCACCACGAGCGGGGCGGGGTCGGTATCTGTGCCGCTGAACTGCAAGGCGCCGCTGGCGGGATGGATCAGGGGATGGCTATCGAAACCGTGATTGTGCCCGCCGTTGTTGAACGGCGATGTCCTGGGGTCCTTGATGCCGGTGATTTGCCGCGTCAGGGAACAGTTCTGCAACCGGAGCGTGTAGATGTCGTAACAGGAGATGTACCGTTCATCCTTGACGGGGTCCCCTTTTGGCAGCGACGGTTCTTTGAATATGATCCGTTCCTCGACATACCCGAGCCCAAAGGCGGGTTGCGCCACGCACAAGGCGGTCAGGAATGGGAGGACGAAGCCCCGAGCGATGGTGCGCATGGCTTGCGGTTTCTTTGCGATGACGGCGCGTGCCGCCGAATGTCCCGGTGTTGTCCTGAACTCATCGGCGATGGTAACCAGACACCCAGCCATAACCTGTCCCCTTCAAGCGATTCGACGCCCTACCAGCATTTCTTGCCGTCACGGTTTGCGCGGTTGATGCTTTTAGTATCATGAGCTTGGGGGGTAGTCAAGTGATATTTTGACCCGCCCCAGCGATTGCCGGCCGGGGATATTTTTTAAGCGTGGCGTCCGGATTTCGGTTATCCGGGCACGAAGACGGCAAGGCACATCTCACTTACAGCGTGGAACAAAAAACGGCGCTTACGCGCAATCCACCATTCCCGGCCCTGCCAATTTCAGCCGCTTTTTCAACTCCACCTCGCATCTTCAGCAAACTTGCAGGGATGTACGGGCACCTCTAAAAATTCGATCAAGGCGCGAGGGCAAGGCGCGAAAAAGCGGAGTGTACACGCAGTACATGAGCATTTTGAGCGCATTTCCAACGCCGCCATCGCGGTTTCAGCGGATTTTTAGAGGCGCCCGTACGTCACCACCCCGCAAAAG
>SBBG01000060.1 GCA_005240065.1 Gammaproteobacteria bacterium
CTTCGGATCGGGCGCCTGCCGCGAGCCCGTGATGACGGCCACGGGCTCCGCCCCGGCGGAACATGCAAGCTCGCGGAACTCGTCGATTTCCTCGCGCATTCCCGCCGCGCGGAAGTCGACGTTCACCAGAATCGCGCGTTCTGATTTACGGGGACGTTCGAACAGACTCACTCCTGCGTGCTTGTCAACCAGCCTGCGGCTATTCTTCCTCGCCTTCCCCAGTCTCGCCGGTCAACTTGACGTTGCGCGCCGGCACGACGGTGGAAATAGCGTGCTTGTAGACCATCTGGCTGACGGTGTTTTTCAGCAGCACGGCGAATTGATCGAAGGACTCGATCTGGCCCTGCAACTTGATACCGTTCACCAAGTAGATGGAAACAGGAATACGCTCCTTGCGCAATGCGTTCAGAAAAGGGTCTTGTATCGTCTGCCCCTTGCTCATGTGCTCTCTCCTTTTTTGTTGTGTAATCCAATCGGCTGTCAATCCGCCGCTTCGTTGACCTTCATACCCCGCAGGTGCAAAGTTCTGACATTATAACAGCATTCGATCAGCGTTTTAAGATCAAGGCATCGTCCAACAATTTCAATATCTTGTCCAGAATATTTTCCCGATTACCTAACCATACCACATCCGGCATGGCGCGCAACCAGGTTAATTGACGCTTGGCGAACTGGCGCGTGGCGGCAATGCCTTTTTCCATCATCTCATGATGTGACAGCCCCCCGTCGAGATAATTCCATATCTGCCGGTATCCCACTGTGCGCATCGACGGCAGATCGGGATACAGATCGCCCCGGCTGCGCAAGCATTCCACCTCTTCCACGAAACCGGCATCGAGCATGGCGCGAAACCGCGCTTCGATACGCCTGTGCAGCTCGGCCCTGTCCGCCGGGGAAACAACGATTTTCAACGGGCGATAGGGAAAGCGCGGCACGGTGCCTTGCCCATACAACTCGCTCATCGGCATCCCGCGCAATTCGTAGACTTCCAGGGCACGCTGGATGCGTTGCGGATCATTGGGGTGAATGCGTTGCGCGGCGGCGGGATCGACCTCGGCCAGCCGCGCATGGAGAGCAGCCCAACCCAACGTTCTAGCCTCCTCCTCCAACCGCACACGAACCGTACTGCTCGCCGAGGGCAGATCCGATAGCCCCTGTTCCAGCGCCCGGAAATACAGCATGGTACCCCCCACCAGGAGGGGAATGCGCCCAGCATGGCTGATTTTCTCCATCTCGCGCAAGGCATCTTCGCGGAACTGCGCGGCTGAGTAGGATTCGGACGGATCACGGATGTCGATCAAGCGGTGTGGCGCGGCCGCCAGCACCTCCGGCCCCGGCTTGGCTGTGCCGATGTCCATGTCACGATAAACCAGCGCCGAATCGACACTGATGATTTCACACGGCAAACACCGTGCCAGCGCCACCGCAAGATCGGTTTTGCCGGCGGCGGTGGGTCCCATGAGGAAAATGGCCGGAGGAAGAGAGGACATCTAAAACAGCTAAAACGTATAAAACCTGATTGGTTAGACTTGATCTATGACACCGTAACGCATCGCCAGGTGTGTCAGATCGACATCACCCTGCACACCCAGTTTCTCGAACAGGCGATAACGGTAGGTGTTGACTGTCTTCGGGCTGAGGCAAAGCTTGTCGGAAATGTCGGCGACCTTCCAGCCCTTCGCCACCATCAGCATCACCTGAAGCTCGCGTTCCGACAATTTGTCGAAGGGCGATTCTTCGGCGCCGGGCAGCAGGCTGAGCGCCATGCCTTGGGCGACTTCGCCCGCCAGGTAGCGTCCCCCTTTATGCACCGTTTCGATGGCCCGCACCAGCTCGTCGACGCCGCAGCCCTTGGTGAGATAGCCTGCGGCGCCCACTTGCATGAAGCGGCTGGGGAAGGGTTCGTTGCCGTGCACCGTGACGGCGATGATTTTGAGCGTCGGATCGGACAACAGCAACTTGCGCGCCGCCTCCAGACCGCCGATGCCTGGCATATTGACATCCATCAGCACCACGTCCGGCCTGGACTGCCTGCATAAGCGTATCGCTTCTTCACCGCTATCCACTTCGGCAACGACGCTGACGCCTGGCACATCGACCAACATCCGCTTGATACCGGCGCGCACCAGCGCATGGTCGTCAACCAGCATTATCTGGATCATGCAAGCACTCCGGCTTAGTTCTGTTGCCTTGTTTGATATGGCGGAGAGGGAGGGATTCGAACCCCCGGACCCTCGCGGGCCAACGGTTTTCAAGACCGCCGCTTTCGACCGCTCAGCCACCTCTCCAGATGCAATCGGCGCAAGGATAACCGAAACAGGTTCCCGAATGCCAGTACAGCAGATAGAAACTCGACGGCCAGCCCACTGAAAGTATCGGCACATGAATGCCGATATTGAGTTACGGAAGATCTTAAAGAATTGACCACCCTACCATCCAGATCCAAACATCATGAAGCATTATACAAATCCACCATCGCCAGCTCCGCATCGCGCGCCTGGGCAGCCTTGCTGAGGTCGCAGCGACGCTGTTCGAGCTGGTCGAGATAGGTTTGTGTGACATCGCCGGTGACGTATTCGCCGGTGAACACCGAGGCGTCGAAACGCTCCAGCCGGGGATTGCCCTTGCACACGGCTTCGATGAGATCGGAGAGGTCCTGGAAGATCAGCTTGTCGGCGCTGATGGCCTCGGCGATTTCGGCTTCTGTCCTGCCATGGGCAATCAACTCGCTGGCGGCGGGCATGTCGATGCCGTAGACGTTGGGATAACGCACCGGCGGCGAGGCGGAAGCGAAATAGACCTTGCGCGCGCCAGCGTCACGGGCCATTTCGATGATCTGCTGCGAGGTGGTGCCGCGCACGATGGAATCATCCACCAGCAGCACGTTCTTGCGCTTGAACTCGAGGTCGATGGGGTTGAGCTTCTGGCGCACCGATTTCTTGCGTTGCTTCTGGCCGGGCATGATGAAGGTGCGGCCGATGTAGCGGTTTTTGATGAAGCCTTCGCGGTAGGTCACGCCCAGCCGGTTGGCGAGCTGCAACGCGGCGGTGCGGCTGGTGTCGGGAATGGGGATCACGACATCGATATCGTGATCCGGCCACTCGCGCAGGATCTTGTCGGCCAGCTTGTCACCCATGCGCAGCCGCGCCTTGTATATCGATACGTCATCCATGATCGAATCAGGACGCGCCAGATAAACATACTCAAACAGACACGGCGAATAGACCGGCTGTTCCGCGCATTGACGGGTGTGCAGCCCCCCATCCAGATCGACATATACCGCCTCGCCGGGAACGATATCGCGTATCCTCTCGAAACCGAGCGCGTCGAGCGCGACGCTTTCCGAGGCGATCATGTATTCCGTACCTTTATCGGTGTCGCGCTTGCCGAACACAACGGGGCGTATACCGAATGGATCGCGGAAACCGACGATGCCGTGGCCCGCGATCATCGCCACCACGGCGTAGCTGCCCCGGCAACGGCGGTGCACGCCGGCGACGGCATTGAAGATATCCTGTGCGTCGATCCTGAGCTTGTTCTGTTCCTGCAATTCATGGGCGAACACATTCAACAAGACCTCGGAATCGGAATCGGTGTTGATGTGGCGGCGATCCTCCAGAAACAGCTCCTGCTTGAGCTGGGCGGCGTTGGTGAGATTGCCATTATGTGCCAGCGCGATACCGAAGGGAGAGTTGACGTAGAACGGTTGCGCTTCGGCGGAAGAGGCGCGGCCCGCGGTGGGATAACGCACATGGCCGATGCCCATGTCGCCGCGCAGATTGAGCATGTGGCGGCTGCGAAATACGTCGCGCACCAGGCCGTTGTCTTTGCGCAAATAGAATTTGCCGCCGTGGCCGCAGGTGATAATGCCCGCCGCGTCCTGCCCGCGATGCTGAAGTACGGTCAGGCCGTCGTAAAGCGCCTGGTTGACGGGGCTTCCGCCGACGATGCCGATAATTGCACACATGAGGATTACCTATCTCTTCAAACCATCAATGAAACTGCCGGCCACACCGCGCGGCAGCCAGTCGCGTGCCCAGAAAATCATACCCTGGAAATAGTCTACGAACACCGAGGTTTTCCACCACGGCGCCTGGACCAGCGGGGTGACCCCCACCAGCACCACCAGCACCGACACCACTAGCGCGCCCCGAGCCAACCCGAACACCATGCCCGCCACACGATCGGCACTGCTCAAACCGCTTTTTTGCACCAGCTTTGAAATCAGGTAGGTGGAAATACCGCCGATGACGAACGCGGCGACAAACAGCACGACAAACGCCACGGCAAGGCGTATCGAGGATACCGGTATGTGATCGGCCAAAAGACCGGCGAGTTTAGACGAATAAGCCAGCGCGATCCAGACGGCGAGCACCCAGACCACCAGCGACAGCGCCTCGCGCACGAAGCCGCGCATCAGGCTCAGCAAGGTCGAAACAGCGAGAATGCCGAAGATGGCGTAATCAACCCAGCTCATAAGTTAGGCCAGTAGCGAGGGCAGAGTAAGGAAAACGCCTATTCTATCAAATTGGGAAGGCTCCATAACAGTTTCGTAGGGTGCGCTCACGCACCAACCGTCTGGTGCGCACGGCGCACCCTGCACCGGGAGAAAAGCTGGAAAAGCAGAATGAATGGATTGCCGGGCCAACAAAAGGGCACCTCTAAAAATTCGATCAAGGCGCGAGGACAAGGCGGAAATGCGCGAAAAAGCGGAGTGTACACGTAGTACATGAGCATTTTGAGCACATTTCCAACGCCGCCATCGCGGCTTCAGCGAATTTTTAGAAGTGCCCTAAAGACTATCGCGCATCCTTGGCGCAACGAAATCCGACATCACTATACGTAGCGCCGGGGTCGAGAAAACCACGATAGGCGCCGCGCTGGAACAGGCTCAGCGCATAATGGCCCTGGCCGCCGGAACCCGCGCCCCGCACCACCCGGTATTTTTCGCCAAATTCCTTGGTTTTGTAGACTGCACCGGGATAAGGTTTGTACCAGTCCGCCACCCACTCACGGGCATTACCGGCCATGTCATAGACATCATAAGCCGATTTATCCGTTTTGTAGGAACCCACGGGGGCGACGCCATACTCCCAGGATTGTTCGCCGGTGTTGGACTGCCCTTCCTTCCACTCATTGCCCCAAGGAAATTCCAAGCCGTTCTCGCCACGCGCGGCCTTTTCCCACTCCGCCTCGGCAGGCAGGCGCTTGCCTGCCCAGCGGCAATAGGCGTTGGCGTCGTTCCAGGAGACATAAATCACTGGCAGTTTGTCGATGGCCTGAAATTTCTTCTCGATCTCTTTCAGCAAATCGTCTTTGCTCATGGTGCGGGTGTCCATGTCGAGACGGAATACCTTCACCGCCACCTTTCTGAGCTGCTCGACATCCAGAGCATAAAGTTTGTCCTTTTTCAGACTGGTAAGATAACCCGTTTCCATCCAGTGATCCGGCGGTGGCACGTTGGTCTTGAGCATGAAATCGCGGTACTGGGCATTCGTCACCTCGTATTTATCGATCAAAAATGCTCTGAGATTCACCTTGCGCTCGGGGTGTTCGTCCTGATACCAGGGTTTGGTGGCGCCGAACTCACCGGTCTTCTTCGAACGATCAACCTTGTTGCTGCCCATAATGAATTCGCCGGCGGGCACTTTCACCATTTCCGCCTCGCTTGCCATCGCCATGTTCGCTGAAAATCCCGCAGCGCATACCGCGGCAAGCGCCATCATGATGTGCAGTCTTTTATTTTTCATTTGAATGCTCCCCCGTCATTACGATGATCTATGCGTTGCAGGCGCTCTGTCGCTGGCGCAGCGGAATCCGAAACTGTTGTTCTTAGTGGTTCTCATAAAAAAGGAGCGGTTGTACACTGGCGCGGAGATGCCGCATTTGTAAAACGAACAATCCCACCACGAGCCGCCCTTCAGGGTCTTATACTTTTCGCCATAATTCTCCGTCGGCCTGGTGTTGCCTGGATAGGCCTTGTACCAGGACTCGGTCCATTCCCAGACATTGCCGGACATGTCGTAAACACCATAAGGACTGACTCCTCCTTCGAAGGCACCCACCGGCGTGGTGTCCCCCTCCAGCTTCAGGGTCGTCCAGCGCACCGGACTATTGACCTTGTTGATGTCGAATACATTACCCCAGGGATACGTTCTGCCATCGACGCCGCGGGCGGCCTTCTCCCATTCCTGATCAGTGGGCAAACGCTTGCCCGCCCACTCGCAATAGGCCTTGGCATCGTGCCAGGTAACGAAGGTGACAGGGTGATCAGCCTTTCCGGGCGGGAAAGTGCGGTTCTCGAAATGATCGGGAGATTTGCGTTGCGTGGCGTCGATGAACCGCTGATACTGAAGGTTGGTCACTTCGTATTTGTCGATGTGGAAATCGGGCAAGGAAACGGTGTGCTGTGGGCCTTCGTCGGACAAACGCTGATTGGTGCCGCGGATGAACTCTCCGGCCGGGATCAGCACCATCTCGTTCGGCGACGCGCCGATCCGGGTTTGTTCATAATACATCGGCACGCTCATCCCCGGCCCCTGCCCTTCCGCCTTGGGCCAGGATGGCTGTTCTTCCTGCGCTGGTCCGGCCTCGGCTTGCGGCGCGGGCTGGGCGGCGGACCGGCGCATCGCCGCTTTCTGCAACCCGGCGGCGTCTGTTGTATGGCACGCCACGCACTTGTTGCTCAGCGTTGGGCTGAAAACCGCCTCTGCCGCACCCTGATGACACTGGAGACACTCACCCGCCCGAGGATGCGAGACGGGATGCGCCACCCGGCGCGGCTGCGCGGTCGCGACAGCGCCGACCGCTGTCAGACACAATACGCCGGTGAACCCATAAAACAATGTCTTGCGCCTTACCCGCCGCATATCCCCTCCCGGCCATTAACCATCCAAAGCACTCAACTTTAAACGATAGACCAAGCAATACTCAACAGCGATTTGCAAACCGTCCTTTCTACTCGGGAACCAGCCACTCCACCCTCGCCCCGCCGGGCGCATCCCGCAACCGGGCGAGCAACTCCGGCAACAAGCGCTTCAGCCGCTCATCCAGCCCCCACGGCGGATTCAAAATCACCATGCCGCAGCCGTATAACTGCCCCGGCATGGCATGGAAAGAAATCTCCGCCAACAGCAACTTGCGCAGCCCGCTGCCGGCGAGCTTCCGGTAAAAGCGCTTCACCTCCTGCGGGTCTTTGAGCGGATACCAGACAGCGTAGATAGCCGTGCTCCATCGCGCATGAGCGGCTTGCAGCGCAATCACCACGCGGTCAAACTCGTCCACACGCTCGAACGGCGGGGCGATCAGCACCAGTCCTCGTCTTTCTTGCGGCGGCAGAAACGCCTTGAGGCCGGAAAAACCATCCATGTGATGAACATGAACCTGTGGATCGCCGCGAAACTCCAGTTTCAGTGCCTGCGCTTCTTCAGGATGAAGCTCCATCAGCACCATGCGATCCTGCGCACGCAACAAATGGCGCGCAACACGCGGCGAACCAGGGTAGCAACGCAACTCGCCGCCTTCGTTGACAGCGCGCACGGCCGCGAGATAATCGGCCATTTCCACAGGCACGGGCGGCCCTTTCTGGAATCGCGCGATGCCTTCCCGGTATTCCCCGGTCTTTTGCGCCGCCTCACCCAGCAGGTTGTACCGCCCCGCGCCGGCATGGGTATCGAGATAGCAAAAGGGCTTGTCCTTGGCGCGCAGGGCCTGTAACAGCAAGGTCAAGACGACATGCTTGAAGACATCGGCGAAATTGCCGGCGTGGTAGCTGTGGCGGTAGTTCATCGAGGGTTTTGAGAAATTTTGGAAGCTGATGATTATAACCAACCACCCGCCCCTGCGGAGAATGGTCAATCAAGATCCGCCGCCAATGAGACACGTACCGGATCAGGCATGGAATCCACCTCGTGGATATAGGCTTGATGATCGATGCCCGCAGTAATCTCCGCCCCGCTCTTGACCGCAACGGCCATCCCGGGCGTGAGTTCAAAGCGCAGGAAATGCACCGCCGAGGTCTTGCTCCGGGTTTCGCGCTCCAGATCCTCATCCGCGATCGCAAAAACACGCTCGAAACCATTCACCCCGATCCACACCCGGTCTTCGATACCCATCATCCGGCCCAGGGCCTGCTGGCGTTCGGCGATATCGGCATATTCGATCATCATGGTCGCCTTCCAGTTGCCGCCGTCGGGAATCAGGGGATTGTAGGCTTCCAGCTCTGCCTCGATGCCATCGGCCTCGAAGATACGTTCGGCGCGCAGCATTTCCTGGATCTGATAGTGGATCGTCAAACGGTCCTCGAAATACAGCGTGACATGCGGCCCGATGGCAAGTTGACGGTTTTTCTTGTGCGCCATCACCCGGCTGCGAAAACCGGGACGCAGTTCGGCGTAGTGTTCAAGGCTGTATAAATCGGCGCGTGTCAGTTTCTGCATTGCCCTCACCCTACCCTCCCCCGGAGAAAGAGCATCATCATATCCCATATGCCATGCGCAGCAGCGTCATCGGATGTTCGAAATGGCTGCCGTCGCGCAGGCCATTTTCGATTTGGCGGCCGGCCATCGGACAATCGCTGCTGTAATGATCGGCGCCTGCCTGTTTCACGCGATTGACCACCGGCTTGCCGATTCTCATTGAAGTCTCATGGAACTCGCTCTTCACCGCATAGGTGCCGTTGTGTCCCGAGCAGCGTTCGATGGTCTCGATCCGGGCGCCCGGCACCAATTGCAGCACGTCGCGGGTTTTGAGGCCGATATTTTGCACCCGCAGATGGCAGGCGACGTGATACGAGACACTACCCAGCGGCTTCTTGAAATCAGTTTTCAAAAGACCACTCTTGTGACGCAGCATCAGGTACTCGAAGGGATCGAAAATCGCATTGCGCACCTTGAGCACATCCGCATCGCCCGGGAACATCAACGGCAGTTCCTGCTTGAACATCAGCACGCAGGACGGTACCGGCGCGACAATGTCCCAACCTTTATCCACCAGGTTGGCCAGCACCGGGATATTGGCCTCTCTGGCGCGCGCCACGGATTCAAGGTCACCCAGTTCCAGCTTGGGCATGCCACAACACTGCTCCTTTTGCGCCAGCGTCACCGGGATATCGTTGTGCTCGAACACGGCGATCAAATCTTCGCCAATCCGTGGTTCGTTGCGGTTGCCATAACAGGTGGCGAACAACGCGACCTTACCGCGCGTGTTTCCGGCCGGAACGGCAGAGATCCCGCCCGCCCGCCGCCGCTCCGCGCGCTGGCGCAGGGTGTCGCTATGATATTCGGGCAAGATGGCGTCGGGATGCACACCCAGCGCCTTGTCCAGCAGCTTGCGCACAGCCGGATTCCTGTTGGCGGCATTGACCGCCTGCGCCACCACCGGAATGCCCGCAAGACGGCCCACCTCGTCGGTAGAAGTCAGTAACCTGTCGCGGAACCTCGCTCCGCCCTTTTTGTATTTCACCACCTTGCCGCGCAACATCAAGTGCGGAAAATCGACATTCCACGGATGCGGCGGGACGTAGGGGCACTTCGTCATGTAACACATGTCACACAGATAGCAGTGATCCACCACCTGCCAGTAGACCTTCTTATCGATACCATCCAGCTCCAGCGTCTCCGAGGCATCTATGGCATCGAACAGCGTCGGAAACGCCTGGCACAGACTGAAACAACGGCGGCAGCCGTGGC
Organism: Gammaproteobacteria bacterium; assembly: GCA_005240065.1. Lineage (GTDB taxonomy): Bacteria > Pseudomonadota > Gammaproteobacteria > Ga007554 > SBBG01. The sequence goes on from SBBG01000060.1 coordinate 9,690, forward strand.
AGATATCGAACACCCTATCCAGCTCCTGGAACAGAGAAACTTCGTTGTGGAAATCGGGATTTTTCCAGTCCAGCGGATGGCGAGTGGGCGCCTCCAGGCTGCCTTCGCGCTGGGGTTCGGACGGTTTTGACATGGTAGCTCCCTGTATCACGCGTAGGGTGCGTCATACGCACCGAAGCAACGAAGACGGTGCAAGCGCGATGCGCACGGCACACCCTGCATAGCATGCAGATGACGACATGCACATGCGCCCTCAAACGGCGAATGCGCAGCGCACCCGTTCCTCAACTTTCCAGGCTATCCAGCGCCTTCTGAAAGCGATTGGCATGGGAACGCTCGGCCTTGGCCAGGGTCTCGAACCAGTCGGCGATCTCATCGAACCCCTCTTCGCGCGCGACCTTGGCCATGCCGGGGTACATATCGGTATATTCGTGAGTTTCACCCGCAATCGCGGCCTTGAGATTGTCGGCGGTCGGGCCGATCGGCAGGCCGGTGGCCGGATCCCCCGAAGCCTCCAGGTATTCCAGGTGACCATGAGCATGTCCAGTCTCGCCCTCGGCGGTGGAACGGAACACCGCGGACACGTCGTTATAACCTTCAACATCGGCTTTGGCGGCGAAATACAGATAACGGCGATTGGCCTGCGACTCGCCGGCGAAGGCGTACTTCAGATTCTCTTCGGTTTTGCTGCCTTTCAGATTTTTCATGAGCTATCTCCTGTAGAACTTGATCCTTATATCGAACATACTCAACGGATCGGCCACCTGCCGATTTTAGACCACGTCTAAAGCACGCGCCTTGAGTATAAACCCGCCCCCTCCCGTGTCAATGGCCCGGCCCCATTACGTCATGATTTCAAGACAAACCGCGCCAAGCCGATATCTACAGGAATTGTCTTACAAAATCCTTTAACAGTGGCTTACGCGGCAGACAGGGTGTCCATGTGATAAAATCACCGCAAATTGTGAGAAAATTCATAGAACACAAACACGATGATCCAAGCAGCCAAAAACTTGATCACTTACCGTGAGCTACTGGCTGTGCTCGCCTGGAAAAACATCGCCCTCCGTTACAAGCAGGCCTACGTCGGCATCGCCTGGGCGGTTTTCAAGCCGATCACCCTGATGCTGATTTTCACGTTGGTGAAAAGCTTCGTCGGTATCGACAGCGGCGCCATCCCCTACCCGCTGCTCACCTTCGCCGCGCTGATGCCCTGGATCTTCTTCCAGGAAGCCACCGCCGACGGCGTCGGCAGCGTGGTCTCCAATGCCCACCTGATCCGTAAGATCTATTTCCCAAGGGAAATCTTTCCCCTCACCACCGTCATCACCAAACTGGTGGAACTGGGCATCAACTTCGTCATCCTCGCCGGATTGATGGCCTGGTACGGTTTCATGCCCACCGCTGAGGCGCTGTGGCTTCCCCTCATCATCCTCTATACCATCCTGGCCTCGCTGAGCATCTCCCTGATCGGCGCGGCGATGAATGTCTATTCGCGCGACGTAGCCAATGTACTGCCCATTCTGCTGTCGCTAATGATGTACGCCTCACCGGTAATCTACCCGCTCGCCCTCGTCAAGGAAAAGCTCCTGGTCAACCAGGCCGCCGGAGAATGGTCCGGCACCCTCTATACCCTTTACACCCTCAACCCCATGGCCGGCATCATCGACGCCTTTCAGCAAACCCTGCTGCACGGCCAGCCGCCCGACTTTTCTGCAATGCTGCCGGGCATGGTGCTGGTAACCATTCTGTTGCCCATTGGGTACATGGTTTTCAAGCGGGCGGAAGCGTATTTTGCGGATGTGGTGTAACAAGCGCTCATTATGATGGTGAGGGAGATAAATTCCAAACAGCATGAGTCACTACACTAGCGTTTGCCGGAGGTAACCATATCATGCGGGAAAATTTTGTACGTAAGATTGACGAACTACGCCCGACTCCAGGCGGAAGTTGAAGATTTTGTGGAGTTCATAAAATGTTACTTGCACAGATCAGGACTGAGGAAGCGCGTAGTTTGCTGCTCAAATATGATAATCGCGATCTTTACATAAGTGATTTTTTTACATTCCATTGGGCTGCTTGTCTTTCGTCAAAAGCAGCATGCGGTTTATAGCCAGTTTCTAAGCGACATGATCTTGACTACCGGAATAAAAATTTCCTCCATATCGCCGGAGGACATTGAATCGGTGATCGATGCAGCACGGAAATTCAACATTGATTTCGATGACGCCTACCACTACACCATAGCGTTAGAGCATAATCTGACCATCGTGAGCTTCGACAAAGACTTCGACCGTACCGCGAAAAGCAGAAAAAATCCCTCGGATATTAAATAGACCCATCGCCAATGCCCATCATCGAAGTCAACCACGTCACCAAGGAATACCGCCTCGGGCAACTGCAAAGCCTGAAGCACACCCTGCAACGCATCGCCGCCAGACTGCGCGGCCAGCCCCTGCCCGAGCGTCCATTGTTCAAAGCTCTGGATGACGTGGACTTCAAGGTGGAAGCAGGCGAAGTACTCGGCATCATCGGCCACAACGGCGCGGGCAAGAGCACGTTGTTGAAGATGTTGGCGCAAATCAGCGTACCCACTCGGGGAAGCGTTAAAGTGCATGGCAAAGTGGCGCCATTGATTGAAGTCGGCGCGGGGCTGATAGGCGACCTCACCGGGCGCGAGAACATCTTCCTCAATGGCGCGATCCTCGGCATACCCAAGGCGGAAATCAGAAAAAAATTCGATGAAATCGTCGCCTTCGCGGAGCTGGAAGAATTTATTGATACTCCCCTCAAGCGTTACAGCTCGGGCATGTCGGTGCGACTGGGATTCGCCATCGCCACCAGCATCGATGCCGATATCCTGATCGTTGACGAGGTGCTGGCGGTGGGGGATCTTGCGTTTCAGCGCAAGTGTTTTGACCGGATGGAGGAGATGATCAAGCGGCAGGGAAAGACGGTGTTGCTGGTTAGCCATAATATTCGGCAGGTTGAAAGATTATGCAGCCGCGTGCTGCTGCTTGATCATGGACGGATTGATTTTGCAGGCGAGCCACGAACGGTTTGTGACCGTTTTTACACAAAAAATGACGCGATCATCGCAGACAACTCAAAATCTCTTTCCAGTATTGCGCGAAACACTTATCAGACCGGCGAAATCGAGCTTGTAAGTGCCACCATTCTAGATAGCACAGGACACCCTATAACCCGAATACCCTATAAGGCAGACATTACGATTGTGATGCGATTCAAGATAACAAACACGCTGAGAACTCCAACCTTTGGAGCAGGAATTCACACAACAGATTTTCTTTATCTGACAACCCATAACAGCGAACAGCAGGTAACCTTGGAATTCGTTGACAAAGGAGAATGCGAGATACATTGTCATATACGAACGCTTCCCCTGCTTCCAGGGCCTTATAGCTGGAGAATTGGCGTCACCGAAGGAGACGCCGCAAGAACTGTCTTCTACGCGGAAAACGTGCTCCATTTCCAAATTGTAGCGGATTCGAACCATCCCGTGCCCATCACCAGTCGCCAAGGATTTTTCGAATTGGATGCCAACTGGAGCTTCGAATCAGAGCCAAACGTGAAACATACTCCCGCCGTTGCGGGACGAGCTGTACATTAGTCATGCAAGCGTTCACCATAAAACATCGATGCCGAATCTGCGGCACTAATGGATTTCACACTCTGCACAGAGCAAGAGAAATGATGTTTGGCACTCGAGAGGAATTTGACTACTTTCAGTGCGAAAAATGTGGATGTTTACAAATAAAAGATATACCACCCGATCTTCACAGGTTCTATCCAGATAACTATTATTCTCTGAATATCTCACCAAACAACGAACGTCCCAGAAAATTTTATTCTTTACTGCAAAAACAAAGATGCAGGACAGCATTATTTGGAAAAGGTTACAAACTGAATCGACTTATAAGAAAGTTCGTTGAACTCCCGGATGAAATCCATATTCCTTTAGGAATTTCAACCGGCGAGATCATTCGAAAATGTAACATCAAGGACTTCATGGCGCCTATCCTAGATGTAGGCTGTGGAAGCTATTCGTCATGGCTAGATCGCCTTCAGATTCTCGGTTTTGAAAATCTTACAGGTATCGATCCATACATAGCAGAAAATAGACAACACGGAAAAGTCCGGGTATTGAAAAGCGATATTTCATGTCTAACCGGTCAATTTGACCTTATCACATTCCATCATTCTTTCGAACACATTGCTGATCAACTTTCGACACTACAAAAAATAAAAGATTTGCTCTCGCCCGATGGAGTCTGTCTTATCCGTATACCAGTTGTTTCGTCTTATGCTTGGGAAAAGTATGGTATCAACTGGGTGGAATTGGATGCCCCACGGCATTTATATCTGCACTCTAACTTGAGTATGGAATCACTGGTTCGCAAGGCGGGGCTGAAAATCTTTGATACCGTTTACGATTCGCTACCGTTTGAATTTTATGGAAGCGAGCAATATGCCAGAAACATACCATTGAACGACAAAAACTCATTATGGACCAATCCCCATAGCACACTATTTTCTATAGATGAAATCGCCTCATTCGAGGCATTAGCCAAGAAAGTCAATAAAGAGAAAAAAGGTGGACGTGCCGGATTTTACTTGCGGAGGACATCCTGATGCCCTCGAACCTTGGGAGCCGAGGAGTTAGCATCTGTATTCCAACCTATAATGGCCAAGAGTATCTCCAGGAATGCCTGGACAGCATTCTGATTCAAACATATCCCGACACCGAAATACTTATCGTCGACGACTGCTCTACCGACGATACCGTGCGAATCGTGGAAGAGTACGCCATCCGCGACAACAGGATTCGCCTGATAAAAAACGAACAAAACCTGGGGCTGGTCGGCAACTGGAATCGCTGCATCGAACTGGCGCAAGGCGAATGGATCAAATTTGTTTTCCAGGACGACCTGATCGCGCCGACATGCTTGGAAAAGATGCTGTCAGCAGCGACCGCTCAAGAAAAGCCCATCGTATTTTGCCGCCGTGAATTCATTTTCGACAGCACAACGGACGTAGAGACACGATTCCATTACAATGCCATTCCACTTATCGATCAACTTTCCTCGGGAGAAGAAAATATTCCATCCCAACAGGCTAGGGCAATGGTGCTACAGGAAACAAGAAATTTTTTTGGCGAACCGACTTCCGTTCTGATTCATCGATCAGTCTTTCGCAGATTCGGCGCTTTCAACCCACACCTGGCACAGCTCTGCGACCTCGAATATTGGATTCGCGTGACCGTGAATACAGGCCTTGCATACGTCCCCGAGAGCCTGGCACAGTTCCGATTTCACCCGGCATCGACGAGCGCCGCGAACAGGGCGGCGAAACTTTTTCGCAGCGATCTGCTCGACCGTTTGGTGTTGTTACATGAATACGCATACAACCCGCTGTATGCGCCTCTGCGCACAGCGGCGCAAAAACTTAATCCCCCCCGGAATTTCGCACGGGAATTCGCCAGACGAGCCGATTGGGCAAAAGCCGTGGCACTTGCCGCCTGTACGGACAAGGCACGACCCGATACAGGGCCAATCTCCGAATGGAATCAACTGGCGATGGTTTATCCAAGATTGAATTGGACGATACACCAAACCCCTCACAAGGTTCGACGGTGGCTGGACAGAACCGTCCTGTGGCGTTTTCGTTCGCACGAAAAAAGCTGAAAAAGAAATCGTCTATTATGTCCCTGAATCAACATTCCGTCGATTCGCCCTTGGTGGTGATCATCGTGCTGAACTGGAACGGCAAGAATGACACGCTGGAATGCCTGGAATCGCTCGAAACGATGGATTATCCGAACTATCGGATAATCGCCGTGGATAACGGTTCGACAGACGGCTCTGTGACTGCCATTCGGGCACGTTTTCCGCAAATTACCGTTCTTGAGACTGGCGTCAACCTGGGTTTCGCCGAGGGTAACAATGTAGGAATTCGTTATGCACTGAACCAGCGTGCCGACTATGTTTTTTTATTGAATAACGATACGGTGGCCGATCGGGGACTGATTTCCACGCTCGTTGAAGCGGCCAAGGCATATCCTGCGGGCGGCGTATTCGGCCCGAAGATCTATTACCACTCCGACCCATCCCGGATATGGTATGCCGGGGGCGTCTGGAATGAAGAGAAAAAATATTTCGAACAACAAGGCGACGGCGAAATAGATAGTGGACAATACGAAACGCCAGGAAGCACGGAATTCATCATTGGCTGCGCGATGTTCATACCAGCAAAAATTTTCGATAAGATCGATATGCTCGAGCCCAGGTTTTTCCTCAACTACGAAGAAATAGATTTCTGCACGCGAATCAAGGCAGCGGGCCTGGAAAACATCTATGTTCCACGCGCGAAGTTATGGCATAAGATTTCGGCCTCGTTCGGCGGCGAAGACTCGCCGCTCAAGATATACTTCACTTTTCGCAACAGATTACTGTGGGCTGAAAGAAACCTGCCCTGGCATCGCGCCATCGGCATCCACTTGTCGATTTACGGTGGTTTCAAGCGAAGATTCATGATCCCCATCTCACACGGTATGGCAGGGCAATCGCTCTTGAAGGGGGGGCTTTGGGCGCTTGTCAGCGCATTTCGCAGTCCCGGCAATCAGGCATGGCTCAAGGGGATCCGAGATTATTGGCTAAGACGCTTTGGAAACTGTCCGAAAGATGTGTGGCGCCTCCAGCAACGATGGAAGGCGGCCAGGGCAGAGAGAGTCAACGAATGAATATCGGTTCATCCATCACCCAAAATCTCGACTTCAATCTCGATGATCTGATGGCACTACCAGCGGCTTTGGAAACAGAGAGCAGGGATCGGGATCTCGGCCGCCGCAGAGTGGAATCTCGCATCGAATCCGAAATTGTCATCGATGAGTTTCCAGGACACGCAATACAGTGCGCTTTCGTGAGGGCTTCCGCCAAGGCATCGCCATTGCTCACACGCTTCCAGGCGGCGGGAGAATATGCCATAACCACCTGCCACGCCGGAGGTTGGCTGCTCATACCTTCCGCAACGGACAGCGTTGCCTACTGGTTGCCATTGCAACCGATGATGCGTGAATTGGATGATGCCCTGCATGTGGTGTCAGAGAAACCAGCCCAAATCGACGGCGTGGATTTATCCCGCGCTCGGATGGCAATGCAAATCACTCTTCCGGCTTACACAGACCTGGACTGGTCATTCTGGAAATTCCCCAGAAAAGATGAAGCGTTCATCGGCGAACTGACCGCATTTTCCCCGTTGGAAACGCAACCACATTTCCTGTGGGGCTCGCACACACTTTATAAACAACCATCAGACATTTACCAACATCTGATCCATGGCCATGTCTATGAAAATCGCTACGCCTGGCCATACAAGCGAAAGATCTGTTCCGAAAACGACGCTCATGCGCTGTATGTGACGCTATGTGGCTTGGAGCGCGCCACAGGTAAACGCATCTATGGACTACTGAAAACCCAGTTGCTACTGTCGGTGTTGTCACGTCAGAGTGAAGACGGCGGGTTCCGCCATGGCGAGTGGACGGATGGCATGGAATCGCACTACCGCCTGCATTGCAGCGCCATGCACATGATGATGGACGCGCTGGCGGAGCGGGAAAATCCGGCGGTGCGCACGGCGCTGGAGAGGGCGGCGGCTTTTATCGCGCGGCAGACGGATGATACCAATCTGGGGCGCTGGTTCATTCATGACGAGCTGGAACACCGGTCCGAGACGATGAACAAGGGACCCTTCGGCTGGATACCGGGTGGCGTCATGGGCAAGTCCGAATCCAACATGCTGGTACTGAACACCCATCTGGATGCCACCATCGCGCTGGATCGATACCGTGAACTGACGGGGGACGGGCAATATGCCGGACTGGTGCGCTCCGCGTGCGACGCGGCCAAAAAAGTACTCGCCTTGCGTCCGGCTGAGTGGCTTTATGACGCGCTGTTCCGTGCGATCGGACTGACGTTGCGGCCCACGGCGGTGGCGGAAAGATTGCCGCTGCCGGCGCGCGCGCTCAAACGCATCGCCTGGAAATATCTCGTGCCGAGGCTGCCGGCCATCAAGACCCGCTGGCCGCGGCTGGTGATGCCCGGCGGCTATATCGACCGGGAAATTTCGCTCAAGGTCTGGGCGCATGACTATCACAGCATCAACGTCATGGATCTGCTGCGCTTTCTGCGGCGCTTTCCGGACGAGGCGCTGTGGGAGATCGCCGAGGCGGCGCTGCGCTTCGGTCAGGAAAGCGGCTTGCGCGAACGATGGCTGGAAATCAAGGGCAGGGAGTATGCCGCCGGCTTTTGGGCGGAGGCGCTGTATCATGCTTGCGCTTTGCGTCCCGACCTGCGCTATCGCGCCTGGCTGGCCGACACCATGTTGCTGCTGGCGGACCGGAACATCGGTTTGCCGCCATCGTTGTTGGGCGCGAATGCAGAGGCGATGCCGCCATGCGAACAGGCACCCTGCCCCATGCCGGTGGATGGACGGCTGCGCGTGGCCAATCTGAGCCGGCGCGACCACCTCGAAGTGCTGGTGGTCAATCCCGCGCCGGAGCCCGTACCGCTCGGTTTCGGACGTAACTGGGATGTCGCGCTCGTATGGTCGGATGCAGAAGGCGCCCGGCACGGCGGCCAGACTCCCACCGTGGTGCCGGCGCGCGGCTGGGTGTTGGGACACGCCCGGCGTGAAGCGCACTCCACCAACGCAGGAACCAGGTGATGCGCATCGGCATCGTAGCGCCCGAGTTTCCTCCCGACATTGGCGGGATGCAAACCTATGCCTTCGAGTTTTCCCGCGAATTGGCGAACCGGGGCTACGAGGTCCATGTGTTCACGAAACCCCACCCGGAAGGTGAGATCAGGATTCCCGGCATCCGGGTCATTCCCGTTCTGGCCGGGTGGCGCCGGCGCGACCGGCGTATCCTGACTGAATATCACATCGATGTATGGCATGTCATGAATGCCGCCTATGGCTGGCTTGCGCTGGAAACGTCGCCAGTGATCATCTCGGTGCATGGCAATGATTTCTTACGGCCCTATATTCCGCTGGAACGTCTCGGCCTCAGTCACTGGCCAGGTTTGTGGCGATCCGGGAAGTGGGTGCCCGCCATCGAGAGCACGCTGGCGCGCTGGCTTACTCTTCGCACCGTGCGCAAGGCATTGCCAAAGGCAACTCATATCATCGCCAACAGCTGCTATACTGAAAAGGTATTCCTTGAACGCTATCCCGCGTGCCGGGGAAAAACGTCCGCCGGCATGGTGGGAGTCTCACAGGACTATCTGGAAGTCGCATATAACCTGCCCCATCGGCAAAAGACGTCGCTGGTGACGGTCGCCCGCCTTGCAGAGCCACGCAAGAATGTCGATCTGGTGTTGCGCGCGCTCGCCGGATTGAAAGAAAAACACGACTTCACCTATACGATCGTCGGTGACGGCGGGCTGCGCCCCGCACTGGAATCGCTCAGCACGGAGTTGGGCCTCTCCGGCCGAGTGCGCTTTACGGGTTTCGTCTCCCATGACGAGCTGAAAATCATCCTTGGCCGCAGTGATCTTTTCATTCTGGTATCATCCATCATCCCCGGCAGCCACGAAGGCTTTGGCATTGCTTACCTGGAAGCGAACGCCTGCGGTGTGCCGGTGCTGGCGGCGCGCCTGGCCGGAGCGGTGGAGGCGGTAAGCGAGGGGGTAAGCGGAATGTTCGTCGACGAGATCACGGTTCCCGCCGTTGGCATGGCATTGGATCGATTTCTGAGCGGACAAGCCGCCTTCGAGGCATCCTCCTGCCGTGATTTCGCGAGACAGTTCACCTGGAAAAAGGTCGTTGATCATGCGATCGGATCGTATCAATCTCAACCGCACGCAACCGGATTGGCGGACCGGGTACCGTGAATCATCGCGCGCTGATCAGCGTCATCATGCCCTGCTACAACGCTGTTTCCTTCGTTGAGGAATCGGTGCGATGCGTACTGGATCAGACCCACGGCAATGTCGAATTGCTAGTGGTCGACGATGGCTCCACAGATGGCTCGCAAGAAATATTACGGCAACTGGGAGCGCGCTATCCCGAGCGTATCAGGATATATCATCAGGAGAACAAAGGACCTTATCCCGCGCGCAATCTGGCCCTCAAGCATGCCAGAGGCGAGTATGCCGCGTTTCTGGATGCCGATGATTTCTGGCATCAGGACTGCTTGGCGAAACTTTATGACGCCATGATGACCAGCCATGCCGATCTCGCCTACTGTGGTTGGCAGAATGTCGGCGAAGGCGCGCCGGGCACGCAACCCCATGTCCCTCCGAAGTATGAAGAGGATGATCCGGTAACCCGATTCCTGAAAGGATGCCCATGGCCTATCCATGCCGCATTGATCCGGCGTGAAATCATTGATGCGGTGAACGGCTTTTCCGAGCGCTGCTTCAGCGCCATGGACTACGACCTCTGGCTACGGATACTGGCAGTTACGCGCAAGATGATACGAGTGCCTGAGGTTCTTTCCTTTTACCGGTGGCATGATAAAGGCCAGATATCGTCGATAAAATGGAAACAGGTGCTGAATGCCTGGCAGGTGAGGCAAGACTTCGTTCGCAACAACCCGGCACTGGTTTCGCACATCCCGCCCGATACCCTGCGGACGCTCAGACATCAATGTCTGCTCGATGCGGGATACAAGGCCTATTGGAAGCGTGATCTGGCATCTTCTCAAAAACTGTTCCGGCAAGCGTTGAAAGCAGGTTATTGGCAACTCAAGGATTTGAAATATCTTCTCCCTGCCTTGCTGGCGGAAAAAATCTATCGATCGCTGATCCTCCATGCCGACAAATAATCTCACGCCATCAGATGCCGCCATGAACGCCGGCCGCATTCCGGTACTCATGTATCACCGCGTCGGCGCAGCGGTGAACGACTGGGAGCGCAAGTATTGTATCGCACCGGACAGTTTCGCCGCCCACATGCGTATCCTGCACGAGCAAGGCATGCGGCCGTGCGCCATCGAAGATTTCGTGGCATGGTTGTCCGGCCGGAAATCGTTGGGTGACAAAACATTCCTGCTGACATTCGATGACGGTTTTTATGGCGTCTATGAACATGCGATGCCGGTGCTCGCCCGACTCGGCTGGCCGGCCACGGTATTTCTGGTCAGCTCGCTCACTGGCAAGAGAGACGTGTGGTGTGAAAAGGAAAACCCTTCCGGCCACACCTATCCCCTGCTCGGCCGCAACCACATCGAGGAGATGCGCAAGCATGGCTTCTCTTTCCATTCCCATTCGCGCACCCATGCCGATCTGACAAAGACCACGGATCAGGATTTGAAGGGCGAGCTTTACGGAGCGAAGGCGGAGCTTGAAGATTTGTTGGGCACGGATGTCCCGTATCTCGCCTATCCCTACGGACGCCATGACGAACGCGTGCTTGCCATGACCCAAGAAGCCGGCTACCACGCCGCCTTTTCGGTGCAACCCGGCTTCAACCGGCCGGGCCTCGATCCTTACCGGATTCGCCGCCTGGATGTGTTCGGCACCGACACGCCCGCGCAATTACGCCGCAAAGTCATGTTGGGCAGCAACGATGGCTCATTGCAACATTCCCTCCGCTACTATGCCGGCCAGCTCGCGGCAAAGCTCGGGATTGGTAACCAGTCATGACCAACCCTGCCGCTATGGAAAATACACCGCATCCGGCCATCCGCTACACGGTGGCGCTGTGCACCCATAACCACGTCGAAAGATTAAAGCGCACCTTGGCCGATCTGGGCAAGCTCGAACCGCCATGGGAGCCATGGGAATTGCTCATCATCGACAACGCCAGTTCAGATGGCACAGCCGAGCTTTTGAATGCCACAGACTGGCAAGGGCTACCGGCACGCGTAGTACGGGAAGAGAAGCTGGGGTTATCCAACGCCAGAAACCGCGCCATTGACGAGGCGCGGGGCGAATACATCCTCTTCATGGATGACGACGAAACGCCCGCTCCCGAATGGCTGACGAGCTACGAGCATGCCATTCAGAATCATTGGCCGGATGCTCTCGGCGGCAGAATAGAAGTAATGTTCGAGGACGGCGACCGCCCGGTATGGTTGCAGGATGAGCTGCTGGGATTCCTCGGCAAACTCGATCACGGCCCCGAATCGCGCCGCCTCACCGAACCTGGCACGCCGATCTTCGGCGGCAACTTCGCCTTCAAGACCCGTCTGTTCCAGCGCATCGGGAACTTCGATGCCGGACTGGGACGCAAGGGTAGCGACAACACCGGCGGCGAAGACACCGAAATTTACCGCCGCATGATCGAGCTGGGATGCGATGTCCGCTGGGTTCCCAATGCGGTGATCCATCACCGGATACAGGCCAACAAACTCAGGCGTGGCTATTTCATTGATCTTCATTATCGACAGGGACGGATGGAAGGCATGAGAAAACGTGGCGGAAAACCCAGAATCCCTCCAGCTTATCTGATTCCCCAGCTATGGCGTGCCATTCTTGCCGTTATTCAACAGTGGCGGAGTGGCGGCGGCAATACGATCTTGCGCAAGCAAATGAACGTGGCCTATTTTTGGGGATACATTTCCGGGTGGGCATTCGGGTAATACATGAATCTCACCATTCTGATCTGCACGCATAACCGCTCGCGCCTGCTGGAGCAAACTCTCGACTCTCTCAATCGGGCGGTGCGCCCGGGTGATTGCCGCATCGAGATACTGGTGGTCGCCAACGCCTGCACGGACGATACCGTCGATTTCTTGCATCAGTACCGGCAAAATACGTCAGCGAAAAATCTTCTGCCTATTGGATGGCTGGAAGAAAAAACACCCGGAAAATCGCACGCGCTGAATCGTGCCATTCCGTTGCTTACCGGCGATGTCGTCGCCATGGTGGATGACGATCATCGCGTCGATCCCGGCTTTTTCACCAACATTTGCAATGCGATCAAAACCTATCCGCAGGCTACCATGTATTGCGGCCGCATCCTGCCGGACTGGAATGGCAAGGAACCAGGATGGGTGCATGACCAAGGCCCTTACCGCATCTATCCCCTGCCCGTGCCCCGCTATGACTATGGCGATCAACCACAACCGGTTATAGCCGGTGGCCAATTACCCTTGCCCGGTGGAGGAAATTTATTCCTGAAACGCGAAGTATTCGAGCGGATCGGTGGTTTTTCCACAGAACTCGGCCCGCACGGACATGATCTCGGCGGCGGCGAGGACAGCGATTTCGTATTGCGCGCGCTGACAGCGGGTGAAAAACTCCGGTACGTACCCAACGTGGTGCAACACCACTATGTGGATCTGGAGCGATTCAGCCTGCGCTATATCCTGCAAAAGAGCTATCAGCGCTCGCGCTCCGTTGCTCGCGTCCATAGCCAAGGCCGGTCGATCCCGCGCTACATGTGGCGCAAACTCGCGGAATACGCAGGGGGCGCCACGCTTTCGCTGAGCTGGGCGCGCACCCGTTTCTATCTCGTGCGATTGGCGGCCACACTGGGCGAGATGCGCGGGATGGCGGCAAAACCCTTTTCCGATGCGACCGGACAGACACCCTCCGCCTCCGGCCAAGTTGCGCCGGGGATTGCTCCTGTCGCATTGGCGTTTGGCATGGCGACAGCCTCCGCGATTGTGTCGTCACCGCCGCAGGCGCTATCGCAAGGCGCGTTGTCCGCCACCGGGGCCGCCACCCTCTTTACCTCGGCCCTGCTGCTGAAATCGATCATCGGTTTTTCACGGACGGGGCCCGCGCTGAAGGAAGAAATCCAGAAACATTACTCCCGTTATTCCCTGTTCGCCTTCGGGCGTCTCGCCGCCTGGGCGCTGTTGATCAGCGGACTGATGGCGGTGGCGGGCGTTGCCGTCTATTCATCCCTGGGCCGGGCGGCGGCTATCGAATTCACCATCACAGGCGCGGTGATCGCCGCCTTCTGCGGCATCGGCGCCGTCACGGCGTTACAGTTCTGCCGCCACCTGCTCTATCTGCCCGCCACCATCGCCGCCTCCTCCCATTACCGGTTGAGCCGCTTGTATCCGTTGTGGCGACGGCTGTCGCCGGCACGACTACAGATAGCGCACTGGACACTCGTTCTACTGGCGGCGCTTGCGGTCGTCGCGGATCTGGCGGGCATGGTGGGCCAGGGACAGTGGGCTCGGCTGGCGATGTGGGCGATGCTCGCAAGCGCGGCGGCGGTGATCGTGAGGACGCTGTCGCCCGGAGATGAAAGCCCGCCGGTGAGCGATGCCGCCGTAACCGATCCGGCCCGGCCCAACATCGTCATGATCGGATCGGACACGTTGCGCGCCGATCGCGTGGGAAACGGTCAGTATCACCGCGACTTGACCCCTCATCTGAACGCACTCGCCCGGCGCGGCACGCATTTTACCCACTGCTATGTGCCCTGCGCACGCACCGCGCCCAGCCTGATCTCCCTGCTCACCGGCACATGGCCGCACACTCATGGCATACGCGACAACTTCGCCGGTGACGATCAGCTCGATTTGCCCGTAGCCGTGCTCCCCGCCTTGCTGACCAAAGCCGGTTACACGACAGCGGCGATCGGCGATTGGGCGGCCGCCGACATGGGCAAGTTCAATCTCGGCTTCGAGCAACGCGATCTACCCGAAGATCAATGGAACATCAAATTCCTCATCCGCCAGGGACCGAAGGATCTGCGGCTGTTTCTTTCCCTTTTCACCCACAACGGTTTCGGCAAGCGTTTTCTGCCCGAGATGTATTATCTTGGCGGCATCCCGCTGACGCGCGAAATCGGCCGCGATGCGCGGGCGATGATCGGCCGCCTTGTCGCCGCGTGCCGCCCGTTTTTCCTCAACATATTCATGGCTACCACGCACCCGCCATTCGGCTCGGAGTACCCCTATTACACCCTATACTCCGAACCACATTATGACGGCGAATCGAAGTTCGTGATGGCGCGGCTCACCGATCCATTCGAGATCATCCGCCGGCAGGGTGACAGCAAAAAGGAATTCGACCTCGACCAGATCATCGACCTTTATGACGGTTGCGTGAAAAGTTTCGACGACGAAGTCGCCAGGATCGTCGAGCACATCGAAAAACTAGGCATCGCCGACAATACCATCATCGTCATTTACAGCGATCACGGCATGGAGTTTTTCGAGCATGACACCTGGGGTCAGGGCAATAGCGTCCGTGGAGATCAGAGCGCACGCGTTCCATTGATCATCGTGGATCCGCGCAAACCACCAGGCGGCGTGGTGTCGAATATCACGCGCACCGTCGACATCGCGCCCACCCTGCTCAATCTGCTTGGCATGGCGCAACCACAGCGCATGGACGGCGTGTCGCTCGCACCTTATATGGAAAACCGTGAGGCAAACCTTGATTTGGCAGCGTGCAATGAAACCGGGATCTGGTTGACCACTTTGCCGGGAACACCGCCGGATCATTTGCGTTATCCCGACCTGCCGGAGTTGCTCGAAATACCGGACAAAGGCAGCGGCACGCTGGCGATCAAGAGGGAATACCGGGACATCATCGTCAAGGCCAAAGACCGGATGATCTGTAGCGGGAGGTGGAAACTCACCTATCAGCCGACACACAACGGCGGAATCTACACGCTGTTCGATCTTGTGGATGACCCTGAATGCCGCTCGGACGCAAGCCATCTCTATCCGGATGTCATGGTGGAGTTACGACACAAACTCAGGGCGTGGATGGCGCCTGACCTGGCTGTTGCAACTCAGGGGGAGGACAAAAGCGGCACCAAGGGTTTGCCGGAGAGCCTATCGTAGGAGAGGAAGGTGTAGGGGGGGGGGCCGCCGCGCCCGCATTGCTGGTCGAGTTGTTCGTTTCGGTCTTGGTGTCCGCCGGGGTTTCCTCCTGAGAGAAAGCCGACGGCCCTTCCGGGAGAACACGAGCCTCCGCTACTTCCGGAACCTGCTCGGGAGCCGGATAAGGCAATTTCCCGCCCAACTCGATATACCGGCGTTGCAGCGTCTTGGATCCGGAAACACGTTTCAAGCCGTTTGTAACCACTTCCAGCGCCATTTTTTTATTGCCCTGACGATCGTAAAGAGCAGCAAGGTTGTAATAAGCCGGCGCATAGTTGGGATTCATCTGCAACGCAGTTGTAAACGCCACGGCTGCCTCGGTATCCTTATTGAACAATCTCAGAGCCTTGCCTTTTGTTACGAGCACTTCCGGGCGCATATGGAAATCCGGCGTGGTGTGAGAGAGAACATAATCACAACCGCCAACCGCTATCTGCAGATTGTACTTGAAGTCGTACTTATTCCCCATCGTCGCCAGCGCCCGATCCGTGAACCGCACGCAATCACAATAATGGTGCATATGCTGCCAATTATCACGATCGGAATCCTTCCGGGCATAAATCATCGTCTGGCACATCGCTTGTTCTTCGGGGGTGACGTGAAACGGTGGCACCGCCCATGCCAGACTCGCGCTCAAGAATAACAAACCCGTCAACCACACCTTTTTCACATTAAACCTCCATAGTGGCTCATATTCAGAACGACCGGGGATTTGTCACGATTCACATAGTTCATCGATGATGGCCATTCCCATCCCTGCATATATGCCATCATTGAATCGATGACTACCAATAAAATGGATAAAGGCCGTTCCCGCTCCTTCTTTTAACTTGTTTGAAGCGCAATACTTCGGATGGGGAAGAACAACGGCGCTGGCAATGTTGGCCACAACGATATTCGACATCACCTGTTCGCTACCCCAGGCGGCCCATTTGTCTCCTATCGCGGCCTGCATCTCTTGTGAAATTTTTTCCATGAAATCAATCGAAAAAGACCCTTGCGGAAAACCCGCGAATCCCGAACAACCGCGGATATAGTTCAAATTTTCATAATCGGATAACTTGTCGAAATTTGCTTCGGCAACGAGCTGCACATGGGTATCCAGTCCCGGCTTCAAGGATTTCGCCGTGGCGCACCTTTCCTGCATTTTTTCACTCTGTTGATTATCCCAGGTGCCGATGGAAAAACCGATACCATCGGCAACGCAGCGCGCCACTTCGTCGATGCCGCCAACGGTCAGAGTGTCACTGTCCAACTGAATCACGTAACTCTTTTTGACAAGCTCGGAGATAGCGATCAGCCGCTCCCATGTGCCTCCTTGCGGACAATGCGGGTTTCTGAAATCGGCGATACTGCGCAGGTTAAGAAAGGGGATGTGATGCCTCAATACGGCGATGTCTTCAGCATCAAGACTACCATCGTCGAGCACATGAATATCTTTGACACCGATATGCCGCGTGAATGATTTCACCGCCAACAAATACATCAACAAATCCTTGTGCTGAAGCTGGCTGATGACCGTCAGATTCGACTCTGGCCACGAAACGAGCGGAGCCGTATCGAGGATACCACCACACTTCGCTGCGAATATCCGCCTATTGATTTTGTCTTTGATGGTATAAAACATTTACATGATTTTCATTTGGATCACAAAATGGTCCTGATCCGAGAATCAGGGCATTGGGCATGCGCCATCCAAGTATAACCGATTCGCTCTAATCAATCCTCACCGCCAACACCTCCTCAATCGAGGTCTTCCCTTGCCGCGCCAGCGTCAAGGCATTTTCCGTCAAGCGTGTCATGCCCTGGGAAATGGCAATTTGTAGAATCTCCCGCATCGCTTTTCCGCCATTGATGGCCTCGATGATTTCGGGGGTGACATGGAGCAGTTCGCATACCGTCATGCGTCCGTGATAACCGGCGAAATTGCAGGCAGGGCATCCCTTACCGCGATGAAACGCTTCGGCTGGGCCGATGTTCAAAGCCTTACGCAAGGACGGTTCAATGTTCTCTTTCTCGACACAATGAGGGCAGTTCACGCGCACCAGACGCTGCGCCATGACACCCAGAAGGGTGGCTCCGAGCAGATAGGGTTCGATACCCATTTCCACCAGACGGGTGACGGTTCCAGCTGCGTCGTTGGTATGAAGTGTGCTAAGCACGAGGTGGCCGGTCAGTGCGGCCTTGTTGGCGACAGCGGCGGTTTCTTCATCGCGGATTTCCCCGACCATGATGACATCGGGATCATGGCGCAGAAAATTGCGCAGCACAGCAGCGAAGGTATAGCCGCGATCGGAGGCCACCTGGACTTGCTCGATCCCGTCCATGTCGTATTCCACCGGATCTTCCACGGTGAGAATGTGCGGATTTCTTTTTCTGATCTCGTTGAGCAGCGCATACATCGTTGTCGATTTGCCAGAACCGGTCGGCCCGGTGACCAGAAACAGGCCATGCGGTTTCGCCAGAAGATGCTTGATAATGCACAACTCTCTTTCCTGCAAGCCGAGCTTGTCGAGCGGCTTGAGACCGGCCTCCTTGTCCAGAATCCGAATCACCACACTCTCACCCCTGACCGTCGGGATGATGGAGATGCGCAGGTCGATGGTCTTGTCGCCGCGTATTAGCCGCGCATGCCCATCCTGGGGCAGGCGGCGTTCGGCAATGTCCATCTGGCCGGTGATCTTGATGCGGCTAACCAGGGCGGGGAGCAGGGATTTGCTTATGGCATTGGAAAAATGGAGCTTACCGTCGATGCGGTAATAGACGTTCACCCGGTCTTTCTCCGGCCGGATATTGATATCGGAAGCGCCGCGCGTCACGCCTTGCAGCACGATGGAATTGAGCAGGCGCACGATCGGTTTCTTGTGCGCCTGTTGCTCGATGAGATGGGAGGACTCCCCCGATGAGGCCGCTTCCTTGATGGGGTCCATCTTGAGGTCTTCGAGCGCCTCGGTCTCATCGGCGGTACCGTAGTATTTGCCAAGGACGACACTGAGATCTTGCGGTGAGGCCATAACGGCTTCGATATTCATCCTGGTATTGAAGCGCAGGGCGTCGATCATGGCCTGATTCAAGGGATTTTCCATGGCGACAACGAGCTTGCCGTTCACTTCGCCGAGCGGAAAAACATTGTGTTGCAACGCGATCTCGGCCGGCAAACGGGCGATGGTGCGCGGATCGGCCTGAAAATCCTGAAGCTTCAGATAAGGGATACCCAGCTTGCTCGCTAGAACTGTGCTCACTTGCGCCGGCGTCAGCACTCCCATATCGATGAGTATCTGCCCCAACTGCTTGCCGGTAGATTGACGCTGGGTTGACAAAGCGTCGGCGAGCTGGGTTTCGGTGATCAATCGTTCCTTCACCATCGTCTCGCCAAGGCGCATGTCGGGCAGCGGGCGATACGTGTCGAGCGCACCCTTGAGATCATTCGCGTTACTGACAACCAATCTATTCATAACATTACATTCCATTCGCTCCAGCGAGCGTCAATAGTTTGACTCGAATGGCGGACAATGCCGCTTGCAAACAAGGTTCATAAGCTGATTACTCCTCACTATTTCGGCAAATAGATATCAAACATGAGGTGGCATGATCCTCGCATGTTTTGCAGCACCAGGAAGGAGGTGTTTATGAGCACGGTTCAACAACCAACAAGTAGCTTGGTTTATTCCGATTTCACTGCGAATACACTGGCCACATTGCCCCACTCCGCCGGCCTCGAGCAGCAATCACCCGCACCGGATCACGCGCTGCGCATTTCCGGCATCCTGCAAACCACTCTGAATGTGGAACAGACACTTGATCTGTTCGGCCGCGAAATCAGGCGGATGGTTTCCCATGACAGCATCACCTACCGGAACCCGCTGCAAAACATCGAACTCACACAGGGAAAGCCGGGCCGTCATTCGGGCGCCTACCAACTGATCGTCGCGGGACAAGCATTGGGAGAGATCATCTTCACCCGCAAGAAAAAATTCACCGGTCAGGAGACCACGCTGATCGAACAGCTACTTTGCGGCCTGGTTTATCCGCTGCGTAATGCCCTGCTGTATAAACAAGCCGTGGAAGCAGCACTGAAGGATCCGCTGACCGGGGTACACAATCGCACTGCCATGGATGCCATTTTGCAACGCGAGGTCGATCTGGCTCACAGGCATGGTGCCCCCCTGTCGCTGATCGCTGTGGATATCGATTATTTCAAATCCGTCAATGACACCTACGGTCACTCCATCGGTGACGGTGTTCTCAAAACAGTGGCGGAGGCCACCGCTGCCAGCATACGTGGCACGGACATGTTGTTTCGCTATGGCGGCGAAGAATTTGTCGTGCTGTTGAGTAATACTGGTCAGGAGGGCTCGCTTTGCCTGGCGGAACGTATTCGCCGCAAGGTGCAAATGGCGCACTACATTTGCAATGAGGCAATGATTTCCAGCACCATCAGCCTGGGCGTGGCATGCCTGAGTCCCGGTGAAAATGCCGCCACCCTCTTCATTCGCGCAGATCAGGCGCTTTATCAGGCCAAAGCGGCGGGGCGTAACTGCGTGAAACTGGCGGAATAATAACGGTGCACATGGCGCACCCCGCGAAAACCTGCCGCGGTTTGTTGTGTTAAAATCTTGCGCCATTCCACTGGCGCGGATCGTGACACATGACAATATTCCACCTCCCCCCCGAATGGGCGCCGCAAAGCGCCGTGATGCTCACTTGGCCGCACGAACATGGCGATTGGCGCGACAAACTGTCCCTGGTCGAACCGGTGTTCGTCGAGATTGCGCGTCACATCAGCCTGCACGAACGTGTGATCATCGCCTGCTGGGATGAAACGCATCTTGCCCATGTAAAAATGCTCCTGAGAGATTCCGGCGCGGCCCTCGACAAGATTACACTCCATGCCGCGCCCTCGAATGACACCTGGACGCGCGACCACGGGCCTATCACGGTGTTAGACAATGCCGCGCCGCGTCTGCTCGACTTCACTTTCAACGGCTGGGGCCGCAAGTTCGATGCCGAACTGGACAATCAATTAACGGGGCGGCTGCATGCCGCGGGCGCATTCGGCAAAACGCCGTTGCAAACCATCGATGTGGTGCTGGAAGGCGGCAGCATCGAAGTGGATGGCGCGGGCACGCTGTTGACCACGCGCCGCTGTCTAATGTCGCCGATGCGCAATCCACATCTGACCCAGCCGCAAATCGAGACACTGCTGGGCGAACTGTTCGGTGTCGAGCGTTTTCTGTGGCTGGACAACGGCTATCTCGCCGGAGACGATACCGACAGCCACATCGACACGCTGGCACGCCTGTGCAACCGGCACACCATCGCCTATGTCGCGTGCGACGACCCTGCCGATGAGCACTATCAGGAACTGAAGTCAATGGAAGAAGAACTCAGACGCTTCCGCACCCCCGATGGCGCCCCATACCATCTGGCCGCCCTGCCCTGGCCACAGCCCAAATATGACGAAGAGGGGCATCGCCTGCCCGCCACCTATGCCAACTTCCTGATCGTCAATGGCGCGGTGCTGGTCCCCACTTATGCCGACCCGGCCGACGAAACCGCCTTGACCCGTATCAGGGAATGTTTTCCGGATCGTGAAGTGATCGGCGTTCCATGCCTGCCACTGATCCTGCAACACGGCAGTCTGCACTGCGTCACCATGCAATTACCCGCCGGAGTCCTGTGACCATGAAAAAACTGACAGTCGGACTGATTCAGCATGACTGCGGCAACGACCGTGCGGCAAATCTCGACCGCACCATTGCCGGCATTCGCAAAGCGGCGGCACAAGGTGCGCGACTCATGCTGCTGCAAGAGTTGCATACCGGGATTTACTTTTGCCAGACCGAAGATACCAGCTATTTCGACCTGGCGGAAACTATCCCTGGACCGAGCACGGAACAACTGGGCCAAGTAGCCGCGGAGTTGCAGGTGGTGATCGTTGCCTCGCTGTTCGAGCGCCGCGCGGCAGGGCTCTATCATAACACTGCGGTGGTGATCGAAACCGATGGCCGCATCACGGGCAAATACCGCAAGATGCACATCCCGGATGATCCGGGCTTCTACGAAAAATTTTATTTCACGCCGGGCGACCTGGGTTTCAATCCCATCGATACTTCGGTGGGACGCTTGGGCGTGCTGGTGTGCTGGGACCAGTGGTTCCCCGAGGCCGCCCGGCTCATGGCACTGGCCGGCGCCGATTTGCTGCTCTACCCCACCGCGATCGGCTGGAATCCCGGCGATGACGATGCGGAAAGAGCGCGGCAGCGCGACGCCTGGATCACCATCCAGCGCGCCCATGCCATCGCCAACGGCCTGCCGGTGCTGGTCTGCAACCGCACCGGCTTCGAGGCCGACCCGTCCGGCCACAGCGCCGGGATAGATTTCTGGGGATCGAGCTTCGTCGCCGGACCGCAGGGCGAAATGCTCGTCATGGCGGAGTTTGACATCCCCGCCCCCCTGATTGCCGAGGTCGATCTCGGGCGTGGCGAACAGGTGCGGCGCATCTGGCCCTATCTGCGCGACCGGCGCATCGACGCCTACGAAGAGTTGATGCGGCGCTATCGGGATGGGTGATCGCGCCGCACGCAGTCCCATGCATCACGCGCAATCAACAATGCTTCATTGACCGGAACGACATACGCCGCCATCTTTGACGAAGGGGGCGAGATGCACGCTTCCTTTCCAATCGCCCTCGCATTGGCAGCCTCATCCACCGCCAAGCCGCACCACTCCTGGCCTGCACAGATCCGCTCCCGGATAACCGGCGCATGTTCGCCGATGCCGCCGCCGAAGACAATGGCATCGGCGCCGCCAAGCACGGCGAGATAGGCTCCCAGGTATTTGCGGGCACGGTGGCAGAAGGCATCGATGGCGCGTTTTGCACCGGCGTGACCTTGAGCCCCCAGCATTATCAGCTCGCGCATGTCCGCACTGATCCCGGATATTCCCAGCAACCCCGCGCGCTGATTCAATGCTTCGCGCAAGGGTTCGACACCCAGCTGTCCGGCCAGATGGAGCAGTGCGCCCGGGTCGATATCGCCACAGCGAGTCGCCATGATCAAGCCTTCCAGCGGTGTGCAGCCCATGCTGGTCTCCACCGGCACGCCGCCGCGGATCGCGGTCATCGAGCAGCCTTGCCCCAGTTGCAGGGTGATGATCCGGCTGGCGCCGATGCCGGCACCGCTGATCTCATGATAGCGCTGACAAAGCCACCGATGAGCCAGGCCGTGGAATCCATAACGCCGGATGCCGTGGTTTCGCGTCCATTCGTCCGGCAAGGCATAACGGCGCGCATGATCGGGAAGATCGCGGAAAAAGGCGGTATCGAACACCGCCGCCATCGGCACGGGAGGCTTGAAAAAACTCTCGCAGGCGTGGATGACCTGGAGTGCGAGGGGATTATGCAAAGGCGCGAGCGCGCTCAAGGATTCGATCGCCGCCACCGCCGCTGGATCGATCAACACCGGGCCGGTGAAAACATCTCCACCGTGCACGATGCGATGGCCAATGGCCGCCAAGCCCTTCGTCAAGCCCCGGTCTTGCAGCCAGTTCAAAACCCATACCGCAGCGGCATGATGATCGACGATACTGCCGCGCACTTCACCGCGCTGCCCATCGGATAGCCAGGTACAGCAGGCTTGCCCGCCGAACGCGGTGACCGTCCCGTGCGCGCACGGCGTTGGGTCACTTGCGGCCGTTGCCTCGAAAAGCTGCCATTTGAGCGAGGAGCTGCCGCTGTTGAAAACCAGGATGAACATGCGAAATTAGCGAATATACGCTTCGGTGGCGTAACGCCGCATCATGCGGTGGCTGTTGAAAAAGGATGCGCTTTTGCATATCGCGCCCTTCATCACCGCGATCCAGGCCGGGCGATCCATATAGTAGAGCGGCAGTACCACCTGAGCCAGTTTGATATAAAGGGAATCCTGGTCCTCGCCATTGGCCGACTCCATGGCATTGCCTATCGCCCATCCCGTCACACCCTCGATGCAGCCTTCCACCCACCATCCATCGAGCACGCTCAATTGCGGCACGCCATTGAAGGCGGCCTTCATGCCGCTGGTGCCCGAAGCTTCCATGGGTCGCAATGGCGTGTTCAGCCAGACGTCGGAACCGGACACCATGGCGAGCGCCGTCTCCATGTCATAATTGGGAAGATAGACAATGCGGATGGTGTCGGCAAGCTCATGTATGTGGCCATGCAGGGCTTCGATCAATCTCTTTCCACCTTCATCGCGCGGATGAGCCTTGCCTGCCAGCACGATCTGGAAAGAACGCTCCTGGGCGATGGTTTTCAGGCGCGCCAAATCGGCAAACAACAAATCGGGACGCTTATAGGCGGTCATGCGCCGGGCAAAGCCGAGAATCGGAATCTTCGGGTGCAATTCCACCCCCGTCAGCTTTTTTACCCGCTCGATCAAGTCATTCTTGGCTTGGGTATGGGTCTCCCAGATCGCCGCATCCGGTATTCTGTCGGCGCGCACCAGAACCGCGGGCTCATGACACCAGCCCGGTAAATGCGTATCGTAAAGCTTGATGAACGCCGGGTGACTCCAGGTGAAAGGATGCACTCCGTTGGTGACGGCGTGCACACGGTATCCTGGATAAAGTTTTTTGGAGACCTCGGCGTGGCTCTTGGCGACACCGTTGACATACTCGCTGAGACTGAGGGCGAGACTCGTCATGTTGAGGTTTTCACTTCCCGCCAGCGTTTTGAGTGTCGGCAAGGAAATGAAATCCCCCAGTACGCGCTGCACCATGTCATAAGGAAATTTGTCATGCCCCGCCTCCACCGGCGTGTGCGTGGTGAAATTGCACAGCTCCCTCACGCGCGGTATATCGTAGGGCGACTCGCCGGGCCGGACATCCTCCGGCGGATAGGCGTAACGCCGCAGCAACTCGATCACCAGCAAGGCGGAATGGCCTTCGTTCATGTGATACTGGCGAATCTCGAACCCCAACGCCTGGAGCATGCGCGCGCCGCCGATCCCCAGAACGATCTCCTGCTTGAGCCGGTAGGCCGCATCACCGCCATAGAGATAATGGGTGATCTTGCGATCGTCGTCATGATTCAAGGGCAGATCGGTATCCAGCAGAATGACGGGTACTCGGCCATTCATGTGGCCCTGCAGGATATACAGCCACCCGCTCACCCAGACCTCGCGCCCCTCGATCCTCATGGCGATACCGGCGCTCAGGCGTGTCGCAAAGCGGCTGGGATCCCAATACTCCGGATGCTCGACCTGCCGCCCCTGGGCATCAATTTCCTGGCGGAAATATCCGGCGCGGCTAACCAGGGTTACCGCCACCAGCGGCAACTCCAGATCGGCGCTAGAGCGCACCGTGTCCCCGGCCAGCACCCCAAGACCGCCACTGTAAGTGGGAATCTCGTTGCGCAAGGCGATCTCCATGGAGAAATATGCGATGCGCGGTTCATGGATGAACTCATCCAGCATGACTGTTTATCTCCTCGAAACGGTACCCCCTGCAAACTACAGGATGTGGCGCGTAAGACGCACCCTATGCAGAAAATAATGCCATCACTTCGACTGACTTACTATATAGTCCACTGCGGCCTTCACATCCGCATCGCTCAAATCCACCTTGCCGCCTTTGGGTGGCATGGCGCCCTTGCCCTTGAGGGTGTTGTTGTACAGGCTGTCCATGCCGCTCTTGATGAGCGGCGCCCAGCGCGCCTTGTCCCCTGTCTTCGGCGCTCCCATGGCGCCCGTGGCATGGCACATGGCGCAGGCCGAGGAATACACCGCTTTGCCATCCGCGGCATTGGCGTGGCCCGCCAGCGACAAGACCAACACTGCCGCCGCAACACCTGCAAAGCTGTTTCTCATAACATTCTCCTTTCCGGTTGAAATTGGGTTCTGAAAAAGTATACGCCATTGCCTCTGAGATAACTTTGATCTATATCAAATCAGCGCTGGTCTGATTGGCATATACTGAGAACAATGTTGATCGAGAGCTTGCCATGTCCAACTTCATCCGCTGGTTTGAAGACATCACCCTTCAGGATATACCCCTGGTCGGCGGCAAGAACGCCTCGCTGGGCGAAATGTACCGCGAGTTGAGTTCCCAGGGAGTGAAAATCCCGAACGGCTTTGCTGTTACCGCCCCCGGTTACTGGCGCATGCTCGATGACGCCGGGCTGCGCGACAAGCTGCGCGCCTTGATGACGGGCATCGACAAAAACAATGTTTCCGAT
Source organism: Gammaproteobacteria bacterium (assembly GCA_005240065.1). GTDB lineage: Bacteria > Pseudomonadota > Gammaproteobacteria > Ga007554 > SBBG01. The sequence continues at coordinate 35,723 of SBBG01000060.1, forward strand.
CTGGCGCGACGCGGCCACGCGGCGCGGGATCTGATCCGCGGCGCCGGTCTGCCCGCCGGGCTGTGGGCGGAAATCGAGGCGGCCTACACGCGCCTGTGTACCGAGTATGGCGAACACACCGATGTCGCGGTGCGTTCCTCCGCCACGGCGGAAGACCTGCCCACGGCCTCGTTCGCCGGTCAGCATGAAAGCTATCTCAATATTTCCGGCACGGCGGCGCTGCGCGAGGCCTGCATCAAATGTTTCGCCAGCCTGTTCACCGACCGCGCCATCGCCTACCGCATCGACCACGGCTTCGATCACATGAAAATCGCGCTGTCGATCGGCGTGCAGAAAATGGTGCGCGCGGACCTTGCCGCCAGCGGCGTGATTTTCACGCTCGATACCGAAACGGGTTTCCGCAACGTGGTCTTCATCACCGCCAGCTACGGCCTGGGCGAAAACATCGTCCAGGGCACCGTCGACCCGGACGAGCTGTATGTCTTCAAGCCGACGCTGCGCCAGGGATACAAGCCGATCATCCGCAGACGATTGGGCGCCAAACAACTGCGCATGGTCTATGTCGCAGGCGAGGCGGGCGGCACGACCCGCAATATCCCCGTCGGCGAAGACGAACGCCGCCGCTTTTGCATCAGCAACGATGAAGCCCTGCGCCTTGCCGATTACGCCATCAAAATAGAAGACCACTACAGCCATAAGGCGGGCGCCGACCAACCGATGGACATCGAGTGGGCCAAGGACGGCATCAGCGGTGAACTGTTCATCGTGCAGGCGCGCCCGGAAACAGTGCAGGTTCACCGCCGCGCCGATCTATTGGAAAACCATATACTGGAAGAATACGGCAAAACGCTCGTTCAGGGCAAGAGCGTTGGTCAAAAAATCGGCGCGGGCAAGGCGCGTGTGATCGCCGATCTCGAACATCTGCGTGACTTTCAACCCGGCGAAGTGCTGGTGGCCGATACCACCACACCCGATTGGGAGCCGGTGATGAAACAGGCCGCCGCCATCGTCACCAATCGCGGCGGGCGCACCTGCCATGCCGCCATCGTCGCCCGCGAATTGGGAATACCCGCCGTGGTGGGCACGGCTGACGCGACCCGTCTGATTACGTCCGGCCAGGACATCACCGTCTCCTGCGCCGAAGGTGAAGCCGGCCATGTCTACGCGGGCATGGCGAAATACCGAGTGGAGCGCCTGGCCTTGCGCGACCTTCCCAGACCGCGCACCAGGATCATGATGAATCTCGGCGATCCCGACCAAGCCTTTGCCCTCTCTTTCATTCCGAACGATGGCGTGGGACTGGCCCGGCTCGAATTCATCATCAACAACAGCATCAAGATTCACCCCATGGCCTTGATCCACCCCGAGCGCATCACCGAACGCCGCGCACGCCGGACCATCGACGCCATGACAGCAGGCTATCAGGACAAGACCGAATATTTCGTTTCGCGGCTGGCCGAAGGCGTAGCCACCCTCGCCGCGGCGTTCCACCCCAAACCGGTGATCGTGCGCCTTTCGGATTTCAAATCGAACGAATACGCCAGACTGCTGGGAGGGACGGCCTTCGAACCCAAGGAAGAAAATCCCATGCTGGGCTTTCGCGGCGCAGCGCGCTACACCCACCCCACCTATGCGGAAGGATTCGCCCTTGAATGCCGCGCTCTCAAGCGTGTGCGTGATGACATGGGCTTGACCAACGTCCGCCTCATGGTGCCATTCTGCCGGCGCGTGGAGGAAGCCGCGCGTGTTCTTGCCGAACTTGAAAAACACGGCCTGCAGCGCGGCGTGAACGGCCTTGAAATCCATGTGATGTGCGAGATACCCAACAACGTATTACAAATCGACGCCTTCGCCAAACTGTTCGATGGCTTCTCCATCGGTTCGAATGACCTCACCCAACTGGTGTTGGGTGTGGACCGTGACTCCGCGCTGGTAGCCTTCGAGTTCGACGAACGCGACCCCGGCGTGCTGGAAATGCTGCGCCTCACCGTGGAAGGTGCACGCCGCAACCAGCGTCACTCGGGCATCTGCGGCCAGGCGCCCTCGGATTACCCAGAGATCGCCGAATACCTGGTACGCCTGGGCATCGATTCGATGTCGCTCAATCCGGATGCCGTGCTCAAGACGACGCTCAAGGTGTTGGAGATTGAGGGACGGATGACGAATCGATGACACTTTTCATGCTCAGCAAACGAGGTCAACCTTGCTCTCCACCTGGCTGCAATTCGCCGTTTGTATCGCCCTAATCGGATTCGCCGGTTACAACCTGTCGCGCTATGGCGATGTGATTGTGGACAAGACGGGTTTGAGCGCCACCTGGATCGGCATGATCCTGCTGGCCACAGTGACCTCGCTGCCCGAACTGGCGACGGGCATCTCCGCCGTCACCGTTGCCGACGTGCCGAACATCGCCGTGGGGAATGCGCTGGGAAGCTGCGTCTTCAACCTGCTCGCCATCATGATTCTGGATTTTCTGCACCGTGAGGAGTCGATATACACGCGTGCCAGCCAGGGACACATTCTGTCGGCGGGATTCGGCGTCATTCTGATCGGTTTTGTCGGTTTCAGCCTGCTGCTGGACGAGAAGGCCGTAGCGCTCTCCCTAGGGCGCGTGGGCATCTATACTCCCGTCATCGTGCTACTTTATGCCATCGCCATACGCACCGTATTCCGTTACGAACAGCAGCAGATGAAGGCGTATGCCGAACGAGTGGCGGCACGCTACCCCGCCATCACGCTCCGGCAGGCGATATTCCGCTATGCCATGGCCGCCCTGATCGTGATCGGCGCGGGCACATGGTTGCCCTTCGTGGGCACGGAAATGGCGGCAGCGATGGGTTGGAACAAAACCTTCGTCGGCACTCTATTTGTTGCATTCGCCACCACCATACCCGAACTGGCGGTCACTTTGTCCGC
>SBBG01000140.1 GCA_005240065.1 Gammaproteobacteria bacterium
AGCAGGGGCGGCGCCACCACAAGAACGCCCATCATGTCGCCCAGCCACCATTTCAGCCACACCGAGGCGTAGTCGCCGAAAGCAACGATGCCGCCCAGAGTCAAGCTGGCCACGCCGGCAAATGCGCTGAGCATCGTACTGCAAATGGCGGCCAGGAGGATCAAGGCGAACACGTCACGACGGCGATCCAGCGTGTTGTGAAAGCGAGCCAGGCGTTTCAGTAGAAAGGCTGCGGTCAGTGCCTCCAGTACATTGCCAGCGGTGATACCGGCGGCGAGAAGCAGCGGCAGCCCCGCCCAAGCGTTCGCCAGAAAGGCGCCCAAAGCGATACCGAAAGTGATACGGTAGCCAAAAATCAGGATAGCCACCAGCGCGATCCCACTCGGCGGCCAGGCCAGCGTCACCGTGTTACCGACCACGGCGAACGCCAGCCCGGCTTGCGCCGCAACGAAGTACAGTAAAGCCACGCCCGTGAGCTGGACGAAAAAGCAGGTGTTTATTCGTGGTGGTTCCATGCAAGCATCCCCTGGAGCGCAAGTAAATTCGCGGTTACTGGATTCGAGCTTATTCACGGCTTCCACATCGAGTTTTGTTTGCGCAGAAATGTTTGTTCAAAGTATAGCGAAGAATAAACGGTGTATCTCAACACCGGTGAGTCTAACGAGTGGCTGGGCAAGCACGGTCGACACCGCGTCAAAAATGGCCAGGGCCAAGCTCCTCCAATCGGTTAAGAGGGCTTTGCTCCAATGTCGTTTTTAACGAGCTGTTGAAAAAAAAGCTCGGCGTTTGATCAGATGTCTTTGGATAATCACCCGAAGACTCCCTGAGCTTTCAGGGTCATCAATCCTGTAATTCCAGCGCCACCTCTTCCGCGTTCTGGTTCTTCAGGCGAAAGCCTCTCATTTCCAGTACGCCTTGGATATTCAGTGAAATGATCAGGTAAAGCGCCTCTGGATAGGCGGCCTCGGCAAGGTCGATCACCGAAGGCAGCGCCGGGCTGGCGGGGTGGGAGTGGTAGATGGCGAACAGTTCCTCGCCGCACTCGCGCATCCGGCGCATGGCGTCGATTTGTCCTTTGGGGTCCATGGCGAAGCGTGCTTCCGGTATGGCTGCGCCATTTGTGACAGGATAGCAGTGCGTAGCCACGCCTTGCCGTGCGCCGATCAGGCCGCATACTTCGTAGTCGGTGTCGCATTGTGCCTGATGCAGCAGTTGATTGACCAGCGGGCGTGGCAGTTTGACGGATGGCATAGTCTGCTGACGGTGCCGAAAATAAAACCCCGCCATGAAGGCGGGGTCGGCGATAAGTCTGATTTTGGTTCTTTTTTTATCGATCAGGCGGCTTGCACTACCGTCGCCTGCGGGCCTTTGGGACCTTGCTTGTCTTCGAATTTGACGGTCTGTCCCTCGGTCAAGGTTTTGAATCCATCACCGGAGATGGCGCTGTAATGCACAAACACATCCGCACCGCCATCCTGAGGGGAGATAAAACCAAATCCTTTGGCCTCGTTGAACCACTTTACTGTACCAATACGCATTACTGTTTCCTCAAAAAAACACAATCTATTCGATTACCGAAATGGCGGGGATTGTTCGCAAAAGCATAAACCTTTACTTTAGCCCTTCCTTCGGCGGTAGGCGCACGCTTTATGCGGCTACTTTTCGGAGCATACCACATTTTCTTGACAAGTACAGCAGGATATGACCAATAAGAGAAATTATTTGCTGGATCGGGCGTTTCTGGAAATTTTCCTGAAAGAGTAGTAAGTTATGCGGCTGTTTCGAGGTTTTTTGAGGTTGTCGCAGGCGTTTTTATGGCGCGTAAACTGTATATCAAGACATTCGGCTGTCAGATGAACGAGTACGATTCGTCGAAAATGGCGGATGTGCTCAAGGCATCGCACGGGCTGGAGTTGACCACCGATCAGGAAGAGGCGGATGTGTTGCTGCTCAATACCTGCTCGGTGCGCGAGAAGGCGCAGGAAAAGGTGTTTTCGCAACTGGGTTGGTGGCGCGAATTCAAGCAGGCGCGCCCCGGCGTGGTGATCGGCGTCGGTGGTTGCGTGGCGAGCCAAGAGGGTGAGACCATCTTCAAGCGCGCGCCCTATGTGGACATCGTGTTCGGGCCGCAGACGCTGCACCGGCTGCCGGTGTTGCTGGACGAGGTGGAGCGCAAGCGCCTGCGCGCCATGGACATTACTTTCCCTGAGATCGAGAAATTCGACCGTCTGCCGCCGCCGCGCGCCGAGGGTCCCACGGCATTCGTGTCGATCATGGAAGGGTGCAGCAAATACTGCACCTTCTGCGTGGTGCCCTATACCCGCGGTGAGGAAGTCAGCCGTCCGCTGGATGATGTGCTGCGCGAAATCAGGCAATTGGCCCGCCAGGGCGTGCGCGAGGTAACGCTGCTCGGTCAAAACGTCAACGCCTATCGCGGCCGCATGAACGACGGCTTTGATGCCGACCTCGCCCTGCTCATAAGCTATATCGCTGCCATCGACGGCATCGAACGCATCCGCTACACCACCTCGCATCCGGCGGAGTTTTCCGACAGCCTGATCGAGACCTACGGGACGGTGGCCAAGTTGGTCAATCATGTGCACCTGCCGGTGCAAAGCGGCTCGGACCGCATTCTGAAGCTGATGAAGCGCGGCTACACGGTGCAGGACTACAAGGCCAGGATCGCGCGTCTGCGCCAATTGCGGCCCGGAATCAGTCTTTCGTCGGACTTCATCGTCGGCTTTCCCGGCGAGACCGAAGAAGACTTCGAGGCCACCATGCGTCTGATCGACGAGATCGGGTTCGACCGTTCATTCAGCTTCGTCTACAGCCCGCGCCCCGGCACCCCGGCGGCGAGTCTGCCCGATGATGTGCCGCAGGCGGTCAAGCAGGCGCGGTTGGCGCGGCTCCAAGCGCGCATCAATGAACAGGCTTCGGCGATCAGCCGCGCCATGATAGGCACGGTGCAGCATGTCCTGGTCGAGCGCAGCAACCCGGACGGCTCGATTTCCGGCTGCTGCGAGAACAACCGCGCCGTGCATTTCGCCGGTGATGCCAGTCTGATCGGCCGGTTCGTCGAAGTGCGTATCACCGAGGCGCTGCAGAATTCGCTGCGTGGCGAGATCGCCAGCGCTGTCACTAGAGCGCTCTGCGCTTGAAAAAGAGTGATCTGGCTTGCCCGTTTTTTCTTTGCGAGACCCTGAACTCTCTTGAACGATCAACCTTATTCTTCCGATTTTGTCATCGAGCCGACGGATAACCAGCGCCTGGCCAATCTCTGTGGTCAATTCGACGAGCACCTGCGGCAGATCGAGCGCCGCTTGGGCGTGGAGATCAATAATCGCGGAAATCAGTTTCGCGTGATCGGCGATGCCGTGCCGGTGCGTGCCACCGAAGAGCTGTTGAAAAGCCTCTATGCCGAGACGGCGCAGGGCACGCTGACGCCCTCGCGTGTTCATCTGTTTCTGCAGGAGTCCGCGATGGACGATCTCGCCTCCGCGCCGGAGCCGGCGCCCGAGGAAGTGAAGATCCGCATCCCGCGCGGCGCGATCAAGGGGCGCGGTTTCAACCAGCAGCGCTATCTGCACAATATCGTAAGCCACGACATCAATTTTGGCATCGGCCCGGCCGGCACCGGCAAGACCTATCTGGCGGTGGCTTGCGCGGTGGCAGCGCTGGAGCAGGATCGAGTGCGGCGCCTGCTGTTGACCCGTCCGGCGGTGGAAGCGGGCGAGCGGCTCGGATTTTTGCCGGGCGATTTGTCGCAGAAGATCGACCCCTATCTGCGCCCGCTCTACGATGCGCTGTACGAAATGCTGGGTTTCGAGCGCGTCGCCAAGCTGATCGAGCGCAATGTCATCGAGATCGCGCCGCTCGCTTACATGCGCGGGCGCACCCTGAACGAGTCGTTCATCATCCTCGACGAGGCGCAGAATACCACCGTCGAGCAGATGAAGATGTTTCTCACGCGCATTGGCTTCGGTTCGGTGGCCGTGGTCACCGGCGATGTCACGCAGATCGACTTGCCGCGTCCGCGTCAGTCCGGTTTGCGTCACGTCATCGATGTGTTGCGCGATGTCCAGGGCATCAGCTTCACTTTCTTTCAAACCAAGGACGTGGTGCGTCACCCGCTGGTGCAGCGCATCGTTTCCGCTTACGAATCCTTCGAAAGCCAGACGAAAGAAGAAGGCGGCGAGGCGGGATAAGTGAACATCGAGATAGACGTTCAGTACGGTGAAAGTCTGGCGCAACAGGATCGTTTTTTTCCGTCGGCGGAGCAGGTCAACGCATGGGGGGGAGCCGCACTGGCTGGCCGATGCGAGAATGGTCAGTTGACGGTGCGCATTGTCGATGAAGTGGAAGGCGCCGCGCTCAACGAAGCCTACCGTCATAAAACGGGGCCGACAAATGTGCTATCGTTTGCCGTGGAGGACACCGCTTTTTTGCCAGTACCGTTGCTGGGCGATATCGTGATCTGCGCCCCTGTGGTGGAGCGTGAGGCGCGCGAGCAAGGCAAGCACGCCGAGGCGCATTGGGCGCACATGGTGATTCACGGCGTGCTGCACCTGCTAGGTTACGATCATGTCGAGCCTGACGGGGCGCAGGTCATGGAAGCGCTGGAAACCGCGATACTGGGGAGATTGGGATTTCCCGATCCTTATCAGGAAAACAAGTGAATTTTAAGAACGTCTAATATGGACATGCTATGAACGAAGGCCGAACTACCAACGGTCCTGCCCATCGCTCCTGGTTCGAAAGACTGAGCCATGTGCTGCTGGGCGAGCCCCAGGACCGTGAACAACTCATAGAACTGTTGCGTGACGCGCAACAGCGCCACCTGCTCGATCCCGACGCCCTGGCGATGATCGAAGGTGTGCTGCAAGTATCGGAAATGCAGGTGCGTGACATTATGGTGCCGCGTTCGCAGATGGTGGTGGTGCAACGCGATGCCGCCTTGCAGGAGATCTTGCCCGTCGTCACCGAATCCGAGCATTCGCGTTTTCCAGTCATCGGCGAAAGCCGCGACGAGGTGATCGGCATCCTGCTGGCGAAAGACCTGCTGGGATATTTCGTCAATGGCCGCAAGCCGGCGTTCAATGTGCGGGACATTCTGCGCCCGGCGGTATTCATCCCGGAGAGCAAGCGGCTCAACGTGCTGCTCAAGGAATTCCGCGCCAGCCGTAATCACATGGCGATCGTGGTTGACGAATACGGCGGCGTGGCAGGTTTGGTGACCATCGAGGATGTGCTGGAGCAGATCGTCGGCGAAATCGCCGATGAGCACGATATCGACGAAGACACCTTCATCAAGAAGCACAGCGAATTCAACTACACGGTGAAGGCGCTGACGCCCATCGACGAATTCAACGACTATTTCGGCAGCGATTTCAGCGACGAGGAATTCGACACCATCGGCGGCTTGGTGGTGCACGACTTCGGCCGGGTGCCGAGGCGCGGCGAGACGCTGACCATCGGCCGCTTCCGCTTTAAGGTGCTGAATGCTGACAGCCGTCGCGTTCATTTGCTGCAAGTTCTGATGCGCGCGCCGGAAGAGGAGGGTGCGTTTCCCGTATCTCCATCGGAAACTTGAAAGCCTTCGCCTTTCGCCGCAACACCGTAACTGATATGCCCTTTGCATCTTCCCGTTTAGCGCGATTCTCCTCGCCGTCAGGTCGCGGCTGGCGTGGTGATGCGTTGGTCTTGCTGGCCGGTATGTTGCTGCCGCTGGCCTTCGCTCCGTTCAATTTTTTTCCTCTGGCGGTCGCCAGTCCCGCCTTGCTCTTCGCCATGTGGCTGAACGTGTCGCCGCAGCGCGCTCTGTGGCGCGGCTGGTTGTTCGGTCTGGGCATGTTCGGCATCGGTGTGACCTGGATCTTCGTCAGCATCTACGAATTCGGCGGTGGCATCGGGTTGCCCATGTCGTTGTTTCTCACCGGCCTGTTCGTACTGGTGCTGTCCTGTTTTCCCGCCTTGTTGGGTTATCTCGTCACACGCCTTTATCCTGCCGCGCCGCACATCAGGTTGTTGATCGTTTTTCCCGCCGCCTGGACGTTCTTCGAATGGGTGCGCGGCTGGTTCTTGACCGGCTTTCCCTGGCTCAACCTCGGCTATAGCCAGATCGATGCGCCGCTCGCTGGTCTTGCGCCCGTGCTGGGCGTCTATGGCGTGTCATGGGCAGCGGCTTTCAGCGCGGGACTGCTGCTCGCCGCCATGCTGGACCGCGGCGGTCTGTGGCGCCGGGCGCGGTATGTCATTGCAATGCTGGTGTTATGGATCAGCGCCGGACTGCTCGGCGCGCAGCACTGGACGCAAGCTTTGGGCGCACCGATCAAGGCAAGTCTGATCCAGGGCAATGTCTCCCAGGATGTGAAGTGGACGCCGGAGGCTCTGGAGCCCACGGTGCGCCGCTACGTGGAGCTGACCCGCAAGCATTGGGACAGCAAACTCATCATCTGGCCGGAAACCGCCATGCCGCTGTTTTATCATGAAGCCACCAGCTTCTTCGACGAACTGGCCAGGGAGGCGCGGGCCAACAACGCCGACCTGCTGCTGGGCGTGCCATACATGAATATGCGCAGTCAGCAGTATTACAACAGCATGATGAGCCTGGGCAGCCGTCAGGCGTTTTACCACAAGCATCACCTGGTGCCATTCACCGAGTATCTGCCGTTGAAAATCGCGCTGGCCGGGGTGATCGACCTCCTTCAGGTGCCGATGTCGGACTTCAGCAAAGGTGCGGCAGTACAGAAACCGCTCGAAGTGGCTGGACAAAAAGCCGGTATCTCGATTTGCTACGAGGCGGTGTTCGGCGAAGAACTGATCCGCCAGTTACCGGCGGCGACGTTACTGGTGAACGTCAGCAACGACGCCTGGTTCGGCGGCTCCATCGGCCCCCACCAGCACCTGCAAATCACCCGCATGCGCGCCCTGGAAACCGGCCGTCCCCTGCTGCGCGCCACCAACACCGGCATCACCGCCATCATCGGCCCGGACGGCCGATTCCTCGCCCGAGCCCCGCAGTTCGAGCCTTATGTGCTCACCGCAATGGTACAGCCGATGAGTGGGGCGACGCCTTATGTGCAGGTGGGGAACGGGCCGGTGGTGACGTTGCTGGTATTGGGATTGATTGCCGGATTTTTGGTTGCGAGGAAAGAGGCATCTATTTTGTAAGGGTAACTGCTCAACCCCCCGATCAATTCAACTCAATCTCACCCGTAAGAGCCATTTGAATCGCAACAAGAGGATTATGTCCCTTGTGGGCCATAGTTTTCAGATAGCCTGATATTCGACAATAAGCCTGGGCATAAATCTCAGCCCGGAAACAACCTGAGACCTTTTGCGTCACCTTGGCCATTCTCAGGTCACGTTCCGCCCGGTTATTGGTGGAGGCGGCATGCGGGTTTTTGGCGAACAGAAGCACGGAGGGTTCATGTTTCTTTAATCGGTCCAGCAGATTGTGTGCACCCGATTTGGCGAGATTGCCACGTTTTCCGCTGGGCTTGTGATCTGGCAAGCCTTTTCCAGACAAAATTTCACGCGGCATTTCGGTTTTGTTCTTCATAGCCCGATGATTTGCGCCCGTTCGCCAATCGTGGAACGTGTCGGCCGGGTCTTCTCGAAGTGACGCCGTTGCTGACTGTAGGGGATAGACTTTCTCAGGTTGTAGAGGTGGCTGATCGAGATGGAAGCCAAATGCGCGTAGCCGGTTTCACCAAAGACCCCATAAGCCCGCTTGCGCAAGTTTCTTGACGGCTGGGCCGCAGGGCGTGTCATGGCGCTCATCCATTGCCGCCAACAGGAGGATATCCTCGGGCGTATATTTTTGGGCAAAACCGGCCAGGGTGCGCTGACGGCGATTGAGCGTACCGGTCTTGCGGTACTGCCGGATCAGCCGGTGACCTGTTGGCGGGAATAGCTGCTGATCTTCATTCATCAGGTAACGGATCACTACGCCCTTGTCCTGCCGGGAGAGCGCCAGATACCGGAATTTGACCAATTCGCCCTGAAGCCAGCAGTAACAGGCGTCTTTATCGCTGAGAACCGAAAAGGCCACCGCCGGGTGCCTGACAGGAAATCCGTCAATTGATCGACGGTCGTTACATCTTCGAGTTTCATGATGGTTTTCATCCCCCCATCATGACCGGAACCCGATCCCACTTCAGACTCATTTCATATTGGAAAAGGCTCCCTGCGTGTTTTGTTTAGGAGATTTCGATTGATTCAGAGGTTCCTTCATGTTTTGAAGGATGATTGATCAATGGGCGCAAGTTTGTCTTGTCACCCATCATCTTACAGGGGTAAAATACCCGTTTTATTATCGGTGGACATCTTAAAGAGGAGTTATTCATGCCGCTGAGCGCTCAAGAAAAGGCCGAGCTGGTCAAACAGTATCAACACTCGTCCGGCGATACCGGATCGCCGGAAGTTCAAGTGGCGCTGCTTACCGCGCGTATCGAACAATTGTCTGGGCATTTCAAGTCCCATGTCAAGGATCATCATTCCCGCCAGGGTTTGCTGAAGATGGTGAACAAGCGCAGAAAGCTGCTCGACTACGTCAAGAGCAGGAATACCGAACGTTACCGCGAACTGATCGCGCGTCTTGGTTTGCGCCGTTAACCGGGATTATTCATGAACAGCGTGACGACAGGCCGTAATCCCATGAATCTGCGGCGCTGCGCTCGAAAAATGTGCTCGACGTACTGTCAAGTACGTAGAGCACATTTTCCGTCGCGTGCCTTGTATCTTCATGGGATTACAGCCTCGCAGTAGTTGTTCCATGAATAATCCGGGTTAAGGGTTGCCCCCGTGTTCTCCGCTGCGTCGCGGTTGTCTGATCTTGCAGCAATTTTAAGGAATTTGATGTGACCCCTATCAAAAAGATTTTTCAATACGGCGATCACACGGTCACGATTGAAACAGGTGAAGTTGCCCGTCAGGCTACAGGTGCTGTGATATGCAGTATGGGTGACACGGTGGTGATGGTGACCTGTGTCGGTGTCAAGGAGGCCGTTGAAGGCAGGGATTTCTTCCCCC
>SBBG01000029.1 GCA_005240065.1 Gammaproteobacteria bacterium
ATCAGCGGTCATGGCATCGGACTGGCGGTGGTACGGGATATTCTGCGGGTTTATGACGGGGTGCTGGAGGTGGGGAAAAGCGAATTGGGCGGGGCGTCGTTAAAGGTGCGGCTGCCGGGGGTGTGAAGCAGCCGCGCCGCCGGATCCTGGCGGTAAAATAAAGAAAGCTGCTGGTAAACCTGTGCGTATTCCCGTTTGAACAATGCCGGTTGCTCGAAGAAATATTCGCTCAGCACGGCGAAGAATTCGCCGGCATCTTCGGTGCAATAAGGGTCGATAGGGGTGTCCTCGCCGTTGTCGATACGGCGGTTCATGTCGATGAAGGCACAGCTGAAGGCGGCGCTCCATGCCGAGGGTTGCATGCCGGCATGGAGGGGCGGAAAGCCGTTGACCTCGCCGTTGTGCATGTCGAGCTTGTGCGCCATTTCGTGGATCACCACGTTATAGCCATCGCACTGTCCCGACGCCTCCACATCGGCAAGCGAAAAGATCACGCCGCCCTGCGGCCAGGCTTCGCCGCTCATCACTTGATAGTGTTGATGAATCACGCCGTCCTCGTCCATCATCTCGCCCCGGTGGGCGAATTCGCCGGGGTAGACGATGATGGCGGTCCACCCCTCGTACCAGTCGAGTCCCAGGTTCAAAATGGGCAGGCAGGCCTGGGTTGCGATCAGCAGACGGGCGGCCGGGGGCAGCGCCAGGCCCTCCACGGGTTCAAAGATTTTTTCGTTCAGGAACAGGGTGACGAGTTCGCGCAGCCGTTGTTGTTCGTCGTTGCTCAACCCGGCAAGCAGGGGCAATAAGGCTGTCGTTTCTTCCCACAAGGGTTCGGGGATGGGCGCGTCCCTGAGATGGCGTTGCCGCCGCCACCGCCTGAAGAGTTTCATGGCGCTGCGGGCAGGTGATTTGTCGTAATGACTTTTGCCGGCGGATGCAGAATGCCTTGTATCCATTCCGCGTAGGCCGATATCAGCATGCCGCCGCCGAGAGAGCCGAATTTCGGCGCATTGGCGCCGAGCTGGAAGGTGTTGATTCCGGCGAGCAGCCAGCGGCCGTGCGACGCGATGAACGCCGGGCTGCCCGAGTCACCGTTGCCGACGGTGGTCTCTATGTCGTTGCCCAGAGTGGCAGGGCCACCGTTCGCGGATTCCTCCGGGCCGTCGAAATCATAGAGATAGGCCTCCAGCGCGCCGCTCCCTTCGTCGTCCGCGACAACGCCGTCCACGGCGTTTTTGCCGGTGCGTTTGACGGCGGGGTTGCTGCCGACGGTGACGCCTTGCGTCCCGCTGCCGCTTGCTCCGTATCCCACCAGCGTCAGTATCAGACCAGGTCTGGGCGGCGCGGTGTTGAGATCGTATATCGCCACGCCCTCCGTTACCTCTGCGCCCAATTCGACGACAGCGATGTCGTCACGGGTGATGTCGTGTTTGTCGAAGCCGGTATAGTCCGGGTGGACGAATACCGCGCTGGCCGGGATGCGGTGCGAAAGATTGGCGCCGTAGTTCAGGTTGAAAACGATTTTTTCCGGCGCCGCGCCCTTGACGACATGCGCGGCGGTCAGCACATGGCGCGGTCCTATCACCACACCGCTGAAGGTGCCACCATTGACTGACAGACTGCCGACGCCCGTCCACGGTGACGAGGTGGTGTTGGCATCGATGCGCTGCTCGGGTGAATCCGGCGCGTTGCCGGCCATGAGCGCGTGGGCGTTGCCGCCCGCCGTGAGTAACAAGGTCACGGCCAAGCATCGCGTTCGTGCGAATTTCGCGCACCGGTTCATGCTTACTTCTGCAGGATTCCAAAGACCTTCTTGTTGCTCAGGTCTTCGAGGGATGCGGCGTGCAGAGGAAGGCCGATGGTGAGCCAGGCGAAAATCCATGCGAGTTTTTTCATCGTGTGGATCGCTGGGCAATATGGAGATGGAGTTCCCCGCCCGCCGCGCGGGCAAGTCTGACCATACTGTCAATCGTCAGGTTGGCGTCACCGCGCAGGGCCTTGGTGATATAGGCTGGGCTTGTGTGCATGCGTTCGGCCAGGGCGCGCTTGGTCAGATTCTGTTGATGCAACAGTCTGTCTAGGGCAAGAGCAAAGTCGATTTTTGCGGATTCTATCCAGTAATCATCGTTTTGCTCAATCTGGCGATACCAGAGAATATCGTCGTTCAAGCTCATGGTGCGTATTTCTCTTCGATTTCGATGGTTTTTGGACATTGTTATGCCTTCACCACCGGCGTGAAGTCCGACCACTGCTCGATTCGGAAAGCGCGAATGTCGCGTACAGACTTCGGGAACCATGCGCGGGCGCGTAGTGCCTGAATCGCCAAGAACAAGTTGGCCATGTCCTCGTTGTCGGTCACGTACAAGCTGCCCTGCACCCGCCGGAAGCCATGTTCCGCGAGAACTGCGCCGATCTCGGTGTATGCCTGCGTCACGCCCTTCGGATGATGTTGCTCGGTGTCGGTTACCACCAGATCAAAGCCACCGCGTACATCAGCGAGCCTCCGGGTCGTCGGTCAGGTGGGTTAGGCGGTATTCGGCCTTCTCGCCTGTCTCCACCATCGTCACTTCAACCATCCAGTCGCCATCGTCCAACTGGCGCAAGGGTTGGCCCACTTCGTACTTCGGCCCGAACGGCCCGAAACTCTTGATCTTGCCAACCGGAACAGGTGGCGGCGCAATAGCTATTTGCATGGCGAATCTCCTTGAAGAAATGCCCGGCGCTGCCGGGCATTGGGATGGAGTTTCACGATATTAACCTATAAGTTAATATCGGACAATGGCGAAATTTTTCAACCATTTTTGATCGCGATTGAGGAGCGTCTCTACTCCTCCAGATAAGTATACCCCTCCAACCCCGCCGCCAGTTCATCCAGGTAGGCTTTGCGCTGTTCGCCGCCGAGGGGGGCGTTGTCGATCTTGACGCGATAGGCTTCCAGGAGACTGGCGGCGTCGAAGTGGACGTAACGTAGCACCGATTCGACGGTATCGCCGCGTTGTGGCTGGGCGAGGCGGTAGCCGCCGTCCGGTGTCAGTTCGACGTTTACGGAATCGGTGTCGCCGAACAGGTTGTGCATGTCGCCGAGGATTTCCTGGTAGGCGCCGATCAGGAAGATGCCGAGCAGATAGGACTGGCCTGGCTGCCAGTCGTGCACGGGCAGGGTGCTTTCGACACCCTCGCGGTCGACATACTGTTCGATGCAGCCGTCGGAGTCGCAGGTCAGGTCTTCGATGATGGCGCGGCGCGTGGGGGGTTCGTGGAGGCGATGCAGAGGCGCGACGGGGAAGATCTGGTCGATGGCCCATACGTCGGGCATGGATTGGAACAGGGAGAAATTGCAGAAATACTTGTCGGCCAGTTTTTCGTTCAGTTCGTCCAGCGCCTCGCGATGGGATTTGACGCCCGGCTGGAGCAGAGAACGCACCTTGTGGCAGGTGGCGAAATAGATTTGCTCGGCGCGGGCGCGCTGTTCCAGCGTCAGCACGCCGTGGGTGTACATGTCCTGCGCCTCGGTCAGCCAGTGTTGCGCATCGTGATAGGCTTCCAGCGCGGAGCGGCTGGAGGCGCTGGTCAGGCTGTGCCAGAGATCCTGGATGATCAGCGGTTCGTCGTCGCCGGCGGGGTCGAGCGCGGCGCCGTCGGGGATGCGGTCGATGTCGGTGACGTTGGTGATCAGCACCGCGTGGTGGGCGGTCATGGCGCGGCCCGATTCGGTGATGATGTCGGGGTGCGGAAGGTCCTGCTCGGCGCAGATCTCCCACAGCGCGTGCACCACATTGTTGGCGTATTCCTCCACGCTGTAGTTCATGGAACAGAAGCTGCGCGAGCGCGTGCCTTCGTAGTCCACGCCCAGCCCGCCGCCGACATCGACACAGGAAATACCCGCGCCCATGCGCCGCAGCTCGGCATAATAACGGGCGGCCTCGCGCATGCCCCGCTGGATATCGCGGATGTTGGCGATCTGCGAACCGAGATGGAAATGCAGCAATTGCAGCGTGTCGAGCATGTCCGCCGCGCGCAGCCGCTCCACGACCTCCAGCACCTGGGATGCCGACAGGCCGAACTTGGATTTTTCGCCGCCGGTGTTCTGCCACTTGCCCGCGCCGATCGAGGCCAGGCGCATGCGCATCCCGAGCAGCGGCGTGATGCCGAGGTTGCGCGATTCCTCCAGAATCAGTTCCAGTTCCGAAAGTTTTTCGACGACGATATAAACGCGGTGGCCGAGCTGTTTGCCGATCAGCGCCAGACGGATGTATTCGCGGTCCTTGTAGCCGTTGCAGATGACGACGCCGCCGTTGGCGTGGACCTGCGCCAGCACCGCCAGCAGCTCGGGCTTGCTGCCGGCCTCCAGCCCCACGCGTTCGCCGCCGTGGGCGAGGATGTGCTCGACCACGCTGCGCTGCTGGTTGACCTTGATCGGGTACACCGCGGTGAAGCGTGCCTGATAGCTGTCGGTGGCCATCGCCTGGGCGAAGGCATTGCACAGGGTATCCACCCGGTCGTGCAGGATGTCGGTGAAGCGCACCAGCACCGGCAGCGACAGGCCCGTTTGCCGCACCTCTTCGGCCAGCCGGTACAGGTCCACGCCGGCGTGCTGGCGGTCGGGTCGCGCCACCAGGTGGCCTTCGGCGTTGGCGTCGAAATAGCCGCCGCTCCAATGGGTGATGTTGTAGGTGTCGCGGGCGTGTTGCAGGGTCCAGTCGGTCATTGTTTAGACAGATACAAGAGAAAAGGGAAAAGATACAAGATTATACCGGGTTTGGTTTCATTCCGTGGGCGAATCTTGGATAATCTGTTTATCTTGAAATCCCGTTTCCAGGAGTGATCGAATGTCGTTGGATACAAGCTGGTACACCGAAATACACACCGCGCAAGGCTCGGCCTTTTCCCTGAAAATCAAGGAAAAGCTGCTCGACGAGCAGAGTCCCTTCCAGCGCATCGAGGTGTATGAAACGGAAGGGTTTGGCACCTTGATGACCCTCGATGGCCTGGTGATGGTGACCGACCTCGATAACTTCATCTATCACGAAATGGTGTCGCACCCGGTGTTGTTCACCCACCCCGATCCCAAGGATGTGCTGATCATCGGCGGCGGCGATTGCGGCACGCTGCGCGAGGTGCTCAAGCATCCCGGCGTGACGCGGGCGCAGCAGGTGGACATCGACGAGGGCGTGACGCGCGCCGCCGAGCGTTTCTTCCCGGAGCTGTGCGAATCCAACAATGACCCGCGCGCCGAGCTGTATTTCGACGACGGCATCAAATGGGTGAAGGATGCCGCCCCCGGCAGCTACGACATCATCATCGTCGACAGCACCGACCCGGTGGGTCCCGCCGAAGGACTGTTCTCCGCGCCCTTTTTCCGCGACTGCCACCGCGCGCTGCGCGATGGCGGTCTGATCGTGCAGCAGAGCGAGTCGCCGCTGTACCACAAAAAACTCATCGACGATATGCGCGCCACGATGCGCGGCACCGGATTCGCCAGCACCCTGACGCTGAATTTTCCCCAGTGCAGCTACCCCTCCGGCTGGTGGTCGGCGACCTTGGCGAGCAAGAACGGGGATCTCTCTACCTTCCGCGAGCGGGATGCCGCCGCCAAAGCCTTCAAGACCCGCTACTACAATGCCGCTATCCATCGTGCGGCCATGGCGTTGCCGGAGTTTATGCGTAGCTGATTCATCGCCGGAGAATCTGTCGTGCTTAGACGATTCAAACTGTTTTTGCGCTGCATCGGCCTGATGTCTGGTGCTGTGGCGGTTTTCCTTCCCGCTCATCAGGCGGACGCCCAAGGTTATACCATTACCGATCTGGGGGCGAATATCTATCCCTATGACATCAGCACTAACGGCATCATCACCGGGATGGATGCGAATCAGTCGCCCCCGGTGGCGATGGTACGCAAAGATGGGGTGAACAAGCTCATTGGGCCGTCAGGCGTGGCAAGCCGGGCAACTGTGGTTAACAGCGCCGGGATGGCTGTGGGGTTTGAGTTCGAAGGTAATGACATCCCGAAGCGTGCTTTTCTGTGGCAAGAGAGGAAGGGTCTTAGCTACTTTGACGCCGGTATTGTCATAGCTTATGGCATAAACGAATTCGATCAGGCGACGGGGGGTACACTGGTCGATGGTCAGTACCGCGCCTTTCTCTATGATGCTATCACTGGTCAGATGAGCCTGCTGCCAACGCTGGCCGGGGATACGCTAGGTACTGCTGTCAACAGCTTTGCGGCAGTCGCAGGGTCCTCCCGCGGCCGTGATGGCGTATTGCATGCCTATATCTACAGTCGTGCCAATGGATTGCATCAATTGGATAGAGACAATCCTTTGCCCGGATTCGTGGGCAGCGATGTGAATGCCCTCAACGACGACAACCAGGTCGTCGGCTGGGCATTCTCCGATTTCTCCGGCAAGGACAGCAGCAAGCGAGCCTACGTCTGGGTGCGCGGGCCGGGCATGCAGGATCTTGGCGTGATCGGCAAGGACATTGGAAGCGTCGCCAACGATATCAACAGGGCCGGCCATGTGGTGGGCTATTCCGCGATCGACGACGCGGGTCTCACTCGCGCTTTTTTTCATGATCGCAAGAGCGGCGGAGTGGCGGCCCTGGATTCCGTGGTGATCGGCAGCTCGCCGCCAGTGACCCTGGTGTTTCTCGGCACCAGCAGCAACGGCGTTTTCAGAAGCGGGGACGGGGGGGCGAGCATCGTTTCAAAGAATACCGGGCTGGGCAATCTCAGCATCACCGAGATCGCATTGGGTGGCGCCGGCACGGTGTATGCCGGAACCGGCAGTGGCATCTATAAAAGCGTCAACGCGGGAGACACCTGGACCGCCGTTAACAACGGCCTGGTTTACACCGATAACAGCGCGCCGCCAAAGCAGGTCGTGCCCGCGATCACGGCGCTGGTCATTGATCCGAAGAATCCGGCTACCCTTTATGCCGGCACCCCGGTTGGAGTCTACAGAAGCACGGACGGTGGCGCCAGTTGGGCGGCCTTCAACGGCGGCTTCACTCAGATCCCGGTTATTCATGATCTGGCGACAGGCATATCCGGCAGCGGCTCCACAATTGTTTACGCCGCCACGAGTGGAGGCGTTTATGAGAGTGCGGGAGGGAACTGGCAATCCATCCAGGGAAACCTGCAAGAGCGGAATATCACCTCCATTCAGGTGGGCACCGGCGCGCTATACGTAGGGGTCGGCTCCAGCGTTCATAAAGGAACGCCCGCGACAGGCAGTTGGGCATGGACTCTACTCAGCGATGGTCTTTCCGGCGGCGCGGTGCGGACACTGCGCACCTACTGCCCAGCCCCCGCCGCTTGCATCATTTACGCTGGGTTGAGTACAGGTGTATATAAGCTCACCGACGGGACGAGCACCTGGATGCCCATGACCACTACCGGGCTTACCAATCCCGGCATTGTCGCCCTGTCGGTGGCGCGCACCTCGCCCAACCCCACGGTTTTCGCCGGCACGCAAAGCGGCATGTTTCGCATCGCTGAGGGCGGCGCGCAGTGGGAATTGACCAATAACATGCAGGATCTCAATGGCCTGATTCCGGCCAATTCCGGCTGGTTTCTCTTCGACGCCACGGGTATCAACAATGCCGGACAGATCGTCGGCCGGGGTGCGTTCAACGGCCAGATCCATGGCTTCCTGTTGACGCCCGAAGGCGGAAAGATTCCCACCGCGCAGCTTGCCGTGACTAAAAACCTTCCCAGCGGGCCGTACCCGCAGCATGTGCCGGTGGTCTATAGCATCACGGTAACCAATAATGGTCCCGACACTGCCACTTCCGTACTACTCAGTGACTGGCTGCCCGACACCGTCACCCTGCAATCCGACCAGGCCGCCGGTTGCAACAGGACCAGCGACCCGACACTGGTCTGCGCATTGGGCGACCTGGCGCCGGGACAGAGCAAGACGGTGAGACTGGTGGTAACGCCCAACGGCCCGGATGTCAGGTTGGACAACGTCGCTCGCGCCGTGTCCAACGAGTCCGATCCGGCGTTTTCCGACAACACCTCGTCTGTTCAGGGCAAAACCGATAAATGTTTCATCGCCACCGCTGCCTATGGCTCGTTCCTCGACCCCCATGTCCAGGTGTTGCGCGATTTCCGCGACAGGTATTTGCTGACCAATACCCCGGGGCGCGCTTTCGTCGCATGGTATTACCAACACTCCCCGCCGCTGGCCGCGTTCATCGCCCGGCACGAAGCCCTGCGCGCCGCCGCGCGCGTGGCGCTGACACCCGTGGTGTACGCGATGAAATATCCGGCGGCGGTTTTTGCGATGGTGGTGTTGTGGGTGATGGGGGTGGGTGGTTATGCGTATCGCCGACGGGTGAGATGCATTTGAGAACCTGCTCAAGATCTCGCTGAAGGGCGCATCACGGCGTTGCCCTTTTTATAACAGGGGGCCTCAAAATGCTCACATACTCCGTGTATGCTCCGCTTTTCGGCCATTTTCGCCTTACGCTGGGAACCCTTCGCTTCGCTCTTCCCTTGATCGAGAGCTTGAACAGGTTCTCACTCACACCATTTTTCCATCTCCGACTTGGTATTCCCGATCGCCTTCAGCCGTTCTTCATCGGATAGAATGCGCCGCTCGCCGTTGCCACCCTGTTCAAGGAGCATCGTCGCGCCCTGGTATTTTTCCAGACGCCGTTTGGCGTCGGCGCAGTTCTTGGTGATCTGTTCTTGCGCTTCCTTGGCGCTGGTGATTTGTCCCGGTTTCTTTTTTTCCTCTTCGTCCTGCTTGGGCTGTTTGTTCGGCGCCTCACGCCGCTGGCGCAGACTTTCGTCGACAGCAGGCGTGGGGGCGATCTTGAGGGTTTGCGCCGGGCCGCCTTGCGGCCGGTCGCCATAATGTACCTTGCCTTGGGAATCGACCCATTTAAAAACCTCACCGGCTGATACGCTGGCGCAAGCGAGAACCAGTCCGGCAATGGAGATGGCGTAGTATTTCATGTTAGGATTTCCGCTTTTTCGGGATACATAGGTTAGCGGTAGCTTCGGTTTTACGCTTGAGTTTTAATCTGGAGAATAAATATGGCACAACCTGAAATTGCGCAAAAAGCGCCTTATGCGCTGGAGCTGGAAGCGGGGGAATACTGGTGGTGCGCCTGTGGCAAGTCGGCGAAACAGCCGTTTTGTGACGGGTCTCACAAGGGTACCGAGTTCAACCCGCAGAAGCTCACCTTGACCGGGAAAACCAGGGTATGGTTGTGCGGCTGCAAGCATAGCGGTACGAAGCCGTTCTGTGACGGTACGCATGGCAGGCTGTAAGCGCTGGTCCTGATTTGCGTTAATGCGGGGATAATTTTGCAGGGTGCGTTCCACGCACCAGATGTAATGGTGCGTGGAACGCACCCTACGATATTTCACCCTATTGCCGCGAAATGGGGTTACTTGACGCTCAGCCTGCCCCGGTTCGCGGCGATGGTCTTCGGACCAATGCCGCGAACCTGGTTCAGTTCGTCGACGGATTTGAAGGGGCCATGCTGTTTTCTGTAGGCGATGATGGCGGCCGCTTTGCCAGGGCCAATGCCGTCAAGAACATTGATCAGCGTGCCGGCGTCGGCGGTGTTGAGGTTGACGCTTCGTGGCGTGGGCGTTGCTGCTGCTGCGGATGCCGGTTGTGAAACAAGCTCGGATTGGCGCGGGGTTGGTTGGGCGGCGGTTTCCGGTCGGCGCGGGCTTCTGTCGACAACGGCAGGCGGCGGCAGATCGATGGGCCGCGTCGCGCGGGAGGGAGCATCATCGCTGTAGTGGGTCACTCCCTTGCTGTCCACCCATTTGTAGACATCGGCGGCCGATGGGGCGGTCAAGGTGATCGCAAGGATGACAAACAGGAAGTGCTTCATGGTGTTTGAAGTCTTGTTATGGGTCGAAGCACGATTATACGCGCTGTTGGCGGGCTGTTGTCTACTCCCTCACCCCGGCCCTCTCCCAGAGGGAGAGGGGGGATTGAGTTGGTGTTTTCCTAAAGGTTGTAGCCTCGCTCGTTGTGCTGGCTGATGTCCAGCCCTTCCGTTTCCTGCTCTTCCGTGACGCGCAGGCCGACAATCGCGTCGAGCGCTTTAAGGATGATGAAGGTCGCTATCGCGCAGTAAGCGCCCGTGACAGCTACACCGATGAATTGGTGCCAAAGTTGGCCGCCGATGTCGAGATCGGCTTTGGAGCCGCCAAAAGTGCTGGCCGCGAATACGCCGGTGAGTAGCGCGCCTGTGATGCCGGCGACGGCATGCACGCCGAACACGTCCAGCGAATCGTCGTAGCCCAGCGCCCGCTTGAGCTTGGTGGAGGCGATGAAGGCGAGCATTCCCGCCGCCAGGCCGATGGCCAGTGCGCCGATGGGGCCGACGTAGCCGGAGGCCGGGGTGATGGCGACCAGGCCCGCCACGGCGCCGGAGGCGATGCCCAGCACGCTGGGTTTGCCGTGCGTCAGCCATTCGCTGAACATCCACGCCAGGGCCGCGGCGCCGGTGGCGATCTGGGTCACGGCCATCGCCATGCCCGCCGTGCCGTTGGCGGCCACGGCGCTGCCGGCGTTGAAGCCGAACCAGCCGACCCAGAGCATGGAGGCGCCTACCAGCGTCATGGTCAGGTTGTGCGGCGGCATGGCGGTGGTCGGGAAACCCTTGCGCTTGCCCAGCACCAGCGCCGCCACCAGGCCGGCGATGCCGGCGTTGATGTGCACCACGGTGCCGCCGGCGAAATCGAGCACGCCCAGATCCCAGAGGTAGCCGCCGTCGCCACTCCACACCATGTGGGCGATCGGCACATACACCACAGTCACCCAGATCGCCATGAACCACAACATGGCGGAGAATTTCATGCGCTCGGCGAAGGCGCCGACGATCAGCGCCGGGGTGATGATGGCGAAGGTCATCTGGAAGGTCATGAATACCGTTTCAGGCACGGTGAGTGTCAGGCTGTCCACGCCCACGCCCGAAAGGAAGGCTTTGCTCAGGCCGCCGATGAAGGAGTTGAGATTGGTTACCCCTTTTTCCATGCCGGTGGTATCGAAGGCCATGCTGTAACCGTACATCATCCATAGCACGGTCACCAGCGAGGTGATGGCGAAACACTGCATCATCACCGACAACACGTTCTTGCTGCGCACCATGCCGGCGTAGAACAGCGACAGTCCCGGAATGGTCATGAACAGCACCAGCGCGGTGGCGGTGAGCATCCAGGCGGTGTCGCCGGAGTTAAGCGTGGGTGCCGTGCCATCGGCCAGCGCCAGCGCGGGTGAACAGGCCGCGAACGCCAGCAGCAGGCGGGTAGTGGTTTTGTTTGGGGTGGAAAAAATCATTATTGTATTCCTCCACTGCATGGATGGTTACAGCGCGTCTGGTCCGGCTTCGCCTGTGCGGATGCGAATAGCCTGCTCGAGGTCGAAGACGAAGATCTTGCCGTCACCGATCTTGCCGGTGTTGGCCGCCTTGGCGATAGCCTCGACCACCCTGTCGAGCAGGTCGTCGGCGATGGCGATTTCCAGCTTCACCTTGGGTAGAAAATCCACCACATACTCCGCGCCGCGATAGAGTTCGGTATGGCCTTTCTGACGGCCGAAACCCTTCACCTCGGTGACGGTGATGCCCTGTACGCCGACCTCGGACAGAGCCTCGCGCACGTCGTCGAGCTTGAAGGGTTTGATGATGGCTGTGACGAGTTTCATAACGTGTCCTCAAGAATAAGGCGCGGGGGCGGCAAGGGAGGGACCGCCCCCGCACGGGGTTAAAACTTGTAGATGGCTTGCAAAGCGATAGAGTTTTGATTGTCCGTGGCCGTGCCGTCGCTCTTCAGGAAGCTCTTTTTGTCGGACTTGTCCGCGCGCACTTCCGCCCGCAGCTCCACATTCTCGCTCGGCATGTGGGCCAGCGTCAGCGTGGCCTCGTCCCATTTCTGCACCACGCCGGTGCGGTAGCCGTCCTTGTCGTCGAAGGTTTCGGCACGCAGCGCCACCCGCCACTTGTCAGCGAACTTATAATTCGCATAACCGGCCACGCCCTGCCACTTGGCCTTCTGTCCCACTGTCACGGCATCTTCCTGAGTGCCGTAGTCGTAGTTGAGGATGAAGCTCAAAGCGTCGGTGGCGTTCCAGGTGGCGACGAGGTCGAGCAGGTTGCGCAGGCCAAGATTGCCTGTGGGCGATGTGCTTGCGCTGTCGGAGTATTCCTTGCCGCTATGGAGCGAGCCGGCCAGAAGCAGGGGCTTGACGGGGTTGGCGGAGAAGCCGACTTCCAGAGTCTTGTTGTGATTGTTGTCCTTCTGCGCGTCCCAGCCGTTGTTGACGCCGGCCATCAGCGACAGCTTGTCGTTGACGGTGTAGGTCAGCCGCGCGCCGGTGTGGGCGAAGGGAATGGCGTAGCCGAACAAGATGGAGCGCGAAAAGTTCAGATTGTTGGGACTCTTGATCACCTCGGCGCCCGCCATCGTGACGAATTTACCGGCGATCACCATCAGCGGGCCGTTGGCGTAGTGGACGTAGGCCTGTTGCACCTCTTTGGTGTTACCGGGACCGGCAGCGGCGACCACGTCGGCATCCGGTCCGAAGTTGAGATTGACCAAGCCGCCAAACCCGTTGGAAGGCAGCTTGGATACCGTCACGTCGATCATTTGCAGATTGAAGCTGTTGCGCGTGGTGTCGAAGACGCGGTTGGAGCCAAGGACGCTTCCTGTGGTGGGATCAACGAAATTGCCCTTGCCCGACAGATAAGTGTACGCAGTATCGACATACCCCGACACATTGATCCCCGACGCCCCCATGATCTGCCCCAGGCTGGGCACGCCAGGCTTGTCCGCCATTTTCTCCTCCGCCGCAAACGCGGGCACGCTGGCGAGCAGCCCGATGGCGGCAACGGTATTTTTGACTTTGCTCATGATTTTCCCTCGTGGTTTACTGGTCAGGCGATGATTTAAAATCCATATCACTGCATTCCTGGTGCTGGTTTAGCAGATTTTGTGCCATTGAAAATTATTCTTCATAATCAAAACAATTTGCTATTTAGCTCAAGGTGGCCGGTGAGTCGCGCACCATATTTGCGCGCTCCGGGAGCGGCTAGCGCACTTTTTTGGTGCACAAGGGGCTGATGTGCTTGAAAAAGGCGTGTGTTCGTTTCCGGGAACGGCTGACGGGGGGAAACTTCTCGTCTATCCTGTAATCATAAGGGAGCGCAGATTTAATCCCCCCCTCATCCCGGCCTTCTCCCTGAGGGAGAAGGGGGTGTTTTTAGGATGATGAATAAGGTCTCTCGTAATGAAAACAAAATTCGTTTTTGCCGTCGCGTTGCTTGCGGCGATGGGTGCATTCTCTTTGCCGGTCTCGGCCATGCTGCCCGCACTGGACAGTCAGGGCGCGGCATTGCCCACCCTGGCGCCGATGATCGAAAAGACCTCTCCGGCGGTGGTCAACATCGCCACCCGCGGCCGTGTCAGGGTGCAGGACAATCCGCTGATGCAAGACCCGTTCTTCCGCCGCTTCTTCGGCGTACCCGACGCGCCGCGTGAACGTCCCACGCAAAGCCTGGGTTCGGGGGTGGTGGTGGATGCCGCCAAGGGTTATGTGCTGACCAACAATCATGTCATCGACAAGGCCGACGAGATCACCGTCACCCTGCGTGACGGCCGCAGCCTCAGCGCCAAGGTGGTGGGGCGCGATCCCGAGGCCGATGTGGCAGTGATCCAGGTGCCAGCGCAGAATCTCACGGCACTGCCGCTGGCGGATTCGGACAAGCTGCGTGTTGGCGATTTCGTCGTCGCCATCGGCAATCCTTTCGGTCTGGGGCAAACCGTCACCTCCGGCATCGTCAGCGCACTGGGGCGCACCGGCTTGGGGATAGAGGGTTATGAGAATTTCATCCAGACCGATGCATCCATCAATCCCGGTAATTCCGGTGGCGCGCTGGTCAATCTACGCGGCGAGCTGGTGGGCATCAACACCGCCATCCTCGCGCCCGGTGGCGGCAATGTCGGCATCGGCTTCGCCATCCCCACCAACATGGCGCGCGACATCATGCGCCAGCTCGTCACCTTCGGCGAGGTCAAGCGCGGCCGGCTCGGTGTGGCAATGCAAGATCTGACCCCGGAACTGGCCAAGGCGTTCAACATCAAGGAACCGTCCGGCGCCATCGTCGCCAGGGTCGAGAAGGAGTCTCCCGCGGCGAAGGCCGGCCTGGAGGAAGGGGATGTCGTCGTCAGCGTCAATGGCAACCCGGTGCGCAGCGCGGCCGAGGTACGCAATACCGTTGGCCTGCTGCGCGTGGGCGATAAGGTCGCGCTCGGTGTGGTGCGCGACGGCAAGCCGCGCACTGTCACCGTCCAGCTCGGCCAACCGTCGCAACCCGCCAGGGCGGACATGGGCGAACTCCACCCGCGCCTGGCCGGCGCCACCCTTGGTCCCATTGAGAACGACTCGCCCCTGCGTGGCCAGGGCATGGCCGTGCTCGACGTCGAACCCGGCAGCCGCGCCTGGAACGCCGGTCTGCGCAAGGATGATTTGATTCTTTCCATCAACCGTCAGCCGGTGCGCAATCTCGAAGAGCTGAACCGCGCCGTCAAAAGCGCGCGGCGACTACTGCTCAATATCCGCCGTGGGGGTGGGGGGCTGTTTTTGGTGATTCAATAGGAATGGGCAGGCAGGTTTGATCTGAAGGAAGCTCTGAATAATTCCATCCTGGAATTCTCAGGGCACGAAAAGCAAAAATGCGATTTTTGCTTTTCTCCATTTTTCAATCACTTGTGGTGATTGAAAAATGCCGGCACATCCATGTGCCTCGGAACCTCTGACACGTCAGAGGTTCCTGCAAAACCTGCCCTTCCATTTCGTAGGGTGCGTCTCACGCACCACACGGCTGGTGCGTGAGACGCACCCTACACATCTCTGACGGATAGGCTATCTGGCCGAATGCCCCGTCAGCTTCACCTCCACCCTTTCCTCTTCCTTCAGATTGGCGTAGTAATCGCGCAATATTGCCAGCACCTCCGGGCGTGAAAACTCGGCGGGAACGTCGCCGCCTTCGGACAATGCCTTGCGCAGTTTGGTGCCCGAGAGCAGCAGGCGGTCACTTGGTTCATGCGGACAGGTGCGCGCCGAGGCCATGCCGCCGCATTTGTAGCAGTGGAAGGTCCAGTCGATCTTGAGCGGTTTGGTTTCCAAGGCGCCGGTGGGAATTTCGTCGAAGATGTGCTGGGCGTCGAAGGCGCCGTAGTATTCGCCGACGCCAGCGTGGTCGCGGCCGACGATGAGGTGCGAGCAACCGTAGTTCTGACGGAACAGGGCGTGCAGCAGGGCCTCGCGCGGGCCGGCGTAGCGCATGTCGAGCGGGTAGCCGGCCTGGATCACGGTGTTCTTGACGAAGTAATTGTCGATCAGGGTGCTAATGGCGTTGCTGCGCACGTCGGCGGGGATGTCGCCGGGTTTGAGCTTGCCGAGCAGCGAGTGGATCAGCACGCCGTCGCAGATTTCGATGGCGATCTTGACCAGGTATTCGTGCGAGCGGTGCATCGGGTTGCGGGTCTGGAACGCGACCACGGTGCTCCAGCCCTTGGCCTCAAACTGGGCGCGGGTCTGGGCGGGTGTCAGGTAGGTGTCGGCGAAGCGGGTCGGGAAATCGCCCTCGGACAGCACTTTCACCGGGCCGGCGAGATTGATTTCGCCTTGCGCCATGACCATCTTCACGCCGGGATGCTCGGGATCGGTGGTCTTGAACACCATGACGCACTCGTGCTCCTTGTCGATGGTGTATTTTTCGGTGACGCGCATGGTGGCCATGATCTCGCCGGTTTCGTCACTCACCAGTGCGATTTCGGCGCCGGTCTTGATGCCGTCGGCGGTGGACGTGCCGGTGGACAGGGTGATGGGGATGGGCCAGAACAGGCCGTTGGCCATGCGGTAACCGTCGCACACGCCTTCCCAGTCGGCACGGGTCATGAAGCCTTCCAGCGGGGTGAAGCCGCCGATGCCCATCATGATCAGGTCACCGGCCTCGCGCGAGGTGATTTGTACCTTGGGCAGGCTCTGGGCGCGGGCGAGTTCTTCCTCGCGGGCCTTGCCTTGCAGCAGCAGCGGTTTGAGCTCTCCACCGCCGTGGGGTTTGACGAGTTTGGACATGGCTTTTCCTTACACTATGGACGTTGTTTGACGATATTGTAACCGATTGTGTTGCGGGCAGAAGAGTGAGATTATTAGCCGGCAAGAATCATCTTTCTTCCTGCGAGAAAATATGATGAAAAAATATTGGCTGTGTTTATCCGGCGCTACGGCTGCGCTGTTTGCCACGGTTATTTCCGGTTGCGGAATGCCCGGCATCAACATGACCAAGGTCGAGCCGAATCATCCCTTGCTGGAGCAGGGCGCGGGGCAGTCCGCCACGGTCTATTTCATCCGCCCCAACACCGAGCGCGCCATGGGTTTTCCCGATAATCCGCTGAGCATCGAGCTGGATCAGGAAAGGCTGTTGTCGCTGGGCAAGGGTGAATACACCATGGTGCGCCTCAAGCCCCGTCCGGCCGTGATCATGACACTGCGTTCCAAGACCGCCATCGGTCCGAACTGGATCATCAAGGAGCTGTCGAGAGACAAGAAGTGGACGTTCGCTGGTGGAGAGACGTATTACATCGTCCTCAAACCCGTGGACGGCGAGTTCCGCGGCGTGTATTTCGTGGCCGAGAATGTCGACCCGTTCATCGCAAGAGAAACGGCCAAGCCGCTACACGCCGTGGGTGCGGCGCGATCCGCGCCTTTGTGATCGTTTTGTTCCGCTGGTAGGGTGCGTTTCACGCACCATTACTCCCCTTGGCAATATGCCATGGTGCGCGTGGCGCACCCTACAGTTGGCTATTTGAAGTGCATATCATCCTCCTCGCGCTACTTGGCATCCTGCTGGTTTTCGGTCCGCAATTCTGGGCGCAGTATGTTCTCCGGCGCCATAGCAAGCATCAGGATCACTTCCCCGGCACCGGCGGCGAACTGGCGCGGCATCTGCTGGACAGGCAGGGTTTGTTGAACGTGCGGGTGGAGCAGACCGACAGCGGCGATCATTATGATCCGCTCGAAAAGTGCGTCCGTCTCACCCCATCCAATCTCAATGGCAAATCCCTCACCGCCGTGGCGGTGGCGGCGCACGAGGTGGGGCATGCGATTCAGGATCATACGGACTATGGGCCGCTGAAAATGCGTACCAATCTGGTGCAGATAGCGCAACGCACGGAAAAGATCGCCTCTGGCGCGATGCTGATTCTGCCGGTGGTGGTAGCGCTGGCGCGTTCGCCTGCGGCGGGTTTCGCGCTGTTCCTCGCCGGTTTTGCCGGATTTGCCCTGTCCACCCTGGTGCATCTCGTCACCCTGCCGGTGGAGTGGGATGCCAGTTTCGGCCGGGCGTTGCCGCTGCTGCACAATTACATCTCGCAACAAGAAGAACGCGCCGCGCGGCGTATCCTGCGCGCCTGCGCCTTCACCTACGTGGCCGGCTCGCTGGCCAGTTTGTTCAACCTCTGGCGCTGGATGACGGTTTTGTGGCGTAAATAGGCGATAATCCTGAAAACGGCGATGGGTGGGATTCGTTGAGAGGGTCGCACGCCCCAGCCCCAAGGATATGCCGGCTCAAAACCTGGTGTAGATTGAAATGCCGCTTTGACTTGCCCTCGTTTCGCCCGCCTTGAAGATTTCGTGCTCGACGCGAAAGCCGAGACTCTGTGCTGGCTCGTACTCGAAACCAAAGCTGTAACTCAGATCAACCCCCTCATTATTTCCAGAGGGCTTTCTATTTGACATCTCCGTCTGCCATCGATGAATCCCCAATCCGGCGGACAACCGAAATTTTGATGCCACGGGAATGAAAAACATCCAGTTGATTTGGATCGTTCCGCCTTTGAAAGCTGTACCATCTTTTGCGCCAACCTCGCCAAGGCTGATGTAGGCTGCTTCCAAGGCGTCGTATTTACCGAATTTATACCCAAGATAGGCTTTGTATCCCGGGCTGTTTTCCTTCATCTCGAATCCTTTTCCAGTGATTCTGGACCGGCTGGCTCCCGCGCCTGTATACCAGGATTTTTCCGCCGCGCGGGTTTCGCTGGTCACGAAGAGAACGATAGGCAGAGCTGCGATGATTGGGATAACCATTGATCTTCGAGGGAGTGCGGCTTCCCGCCTTTGGTGACCGATACAAGCGGCGGGCGTGGTTTTGTAGATGTCATCTTTCATGGATGCCTTTTAAACCCATATATCCTTTCGATACCGCTGATGGAAGGGCTCTCGATGCGGGATCAACATGGAGATGAATCTCTTACGGCAATCATTACTGTTGTACGTGAAAAGATCGCTCCGCAGCATGGTGGTGAAACCAGGATAAACGCCCTCTTCTCCATTGGGGAATCTGTTTAAATAAAGATGCACGATGGAATCCGGCCATGTATCTTTCGAATACACTTCGCCCATGCGATGCTGCTCGTCCGCCAGAGCGAGAATGCTGCTCGAAAACGCCACCCAATCACGTAATGCCTCTATCAACTCCGGCATGATGATTCTCCAGCCCACCCCGAGGCAGCATAACTGACGGAGGTGAGCAAGGACGGATGAGAATTTGGTGTGTCGCAACTTCGCCATTTCTCATCCGCCAGTATTACTCCGCCAAAAGGGCCTGGCGGAATGCCATCGTGGAGATGTAAAGTACCATTCATATAGGGCATCAACCATGCTGCCCCACCGTGGAAAATAACGTGAGCAGTACCGTGCCGCCCACGATCATCACCATGCCTGCGATTTCCGTCCAGCCCAGCCTCTCGCCGAACAGGATGACACCGAACAATGCGGAACCCACGATGCCCATTCCGGCCCAGATAGCGGCGGTGATGCCAAGGGGCAGCACCTTCAACGCCAGCGCGAATTGCCAAAAACTCAATGCGTAGGCGATCACCACGACCAGTGATGGTACGGCCCGAGTCAATCCATCGGAATATTTCAACGCGACACTGCCGGCGATTTCCGCAACGATCGCTCCTAAAAGAAGTAAATAGGCGCTAAACATCGTGCCCTGTTCCGCTGCCGCTGGCCACGGCCAGCAGGGTGCGCTCCAGTTCCTCGCGCTCGGAGGTACTCAAATACGAGAGACCCAATAGCTCCAGCATGAACAATCCCTCGACCGCCAGCATGACCGTCGCGGCGCGATCGAATCGCATTCCG
The DNA here is from genome assembly GCA_005240065.1 of Gammaproteobacteria bacterium. Taxonomy (GTDB): domain Bacteria; phylum Pseudomonadota; class Gammaproteobacteria; family Ga007554; genus SBBG01. The sequence goes on from SBBG01000029.1 coordinate 19,182, forward strand.
GGTGATCTCAGCGCCTCGAAACGCCGCTGATAGAACGCGCGCAGCGGTTTCAGCAGTGCCGGATCTTCCGCCAGCACCGCCAACAAAGCCGCGCCCATCCGCTTGTCACGTTCGTCGGCGCGAAAGGTGGCCTGTACATAGGCCGTCAGGCAAGCTTCCGGGGCGCCATCCTCCTCCGCAATGCTCTGCAAATCTGTCTCGAATCGCGCGATCAATCGTGTAAGCATTGCTTGAATGAGCGCCGCTTTGCTTGGGAAGTGATAAAGCACGCCGCCCTTGCTCAAACCGGCTGCCCGGGCTGCCGCTTCCAGCGTCAATTCGCGCCCGCCGTGCTCGATCACGATTTCCTCGGACGCATCGAGTATGTGTTCATAGGTTTCGGTCGCCCGATCTCGTGATAGCGCCTTTGATTGAAGTCGCGGACCCGTCTTTTCTTTCTGTGATGACATGCCTGGTTTCCTGTGGATGTGGCGATGAACTATACCGTCCAGACGGTATAGTATTATGGTCATGATGAGCTTGCAAGTGATTTCTGACGAAACGCCGGTTTCGCTCAGCCAACAGATCCGGGGCGTGCTGCACAAGCGCTTGCAAGCGCCGAAGCACTTCGATCAGTGCGCCAGTGATCGGGAACGCCTGTGCATGAGGGCTTTGCCCGTGCGCTTGCGCTGCCTTGATGCCCGGGCGCACGGCGCATCCTATGGCGGCTACTTAAGCCAGCCATGGACCTGCTCAAGATCGGCCAGTGAGATCATTCCCGCAGCCTGTTTCAGGCGTAGGGTGTTGACCAAGTAGTCATAGCGTGCGCGCGACAAGTCGCGTTTGGCGCGGTACAGATCGCGTTGTGCGTTCAACACGTCAATAGTAGTACGGGTACCGGCCTCCATTCCGGCATCTGTGGTTCTCAGCGCGCTCTGACTTGACACTACTGCCTGCTTCAGTGCCCCGATGCGGCTGATGCTGGCGGCCACATTCAGGTAGCTGTCACGAACCTGACGAGAGGTGGCGCGGGTTTGCTGTTCCTGGGTTTCCTTGGCCTGATTGAGGCGGTACTGTGCCTCGCGGATGCGCGAGTTGACGGCGCCGCCCTGGTAGAGTGGCACGCTCAGTTGCAAGCCGATGGCGCTATCCAGTGTTTCTCTGGCGCCGAAAGCGCCCCCGGAGAATTTTGTGTAGCCGTGGCTTGCCACTGCGTCCACCACCGGATAATGACCGGAGCGCTGCAGGTCGATGGTTTGGCTGGCGACTTCGGTGGCGGCTTGGGCTGATATTAGCTGAAAGTTCTGTTTGAGTGCCGTATCTACCCATTTCTCAATGTCCTGCGGATAGGGCGAGACGAGCGGAATTTCTTCGGACAGGCTGCGTAGCAACTCGGGTAGCGTGCCAGTCACCTCGCGCAATGCCTCGCGGTTGCCGGAGAGGCTATTTTGCGCATCAACTTCCTGGCTTGTCGCCAGGTCATAACGGGCCTGAGCTTCATTCACATCGGTCATGGCGACCATCCCAACATCAAAGCGCTGCCCGGTTTGCTCCAACTGACGCCCTATCGCCTCTTTCTCGGCGCGCACAAACTCAAGGGTGTGCTGGCCGACAGCACATTGAAATACTGTTCCGCAACCCGCTGCAACAGCGCCTGCCGGGCCGCATTGTAGTCCGCCTCTGCCTGGCGTATGCGGGCATCGGCCAGATGCAGTTGCACATAATAATCGCGGTGATAAAGCGGTTGATTCAGGTCGAGGGTTACGCCTGTATTCCTGGAATAGAACGTCTGCCCCTCCAGAGAAAAACCTAAAAATCCACCACTGAGGAATTCCTGGCGATTGCGCGTCAGATTGGAACTGAGGCTGATCTGCGGCCGAAATTGGGCCAGGCTCTGATTGCGCGCCTCCTGCACCGCTTGCCACGCCGCCTCTACGGCTCTGACCTGCGGATCGGCTTTTTCCGCCAGCCTGTAAACATCCAGCAGATCCTCGGCGCCGGCGCCGGAAGCCAAGGTGAGTAACGTTACCATCATCAACAGCTTGGATTTCCTCCTCATCACTAACGCACTCAATCGGGAAGCATATGGTGCATCAAAGCATGGGCGCCGCCCTGCCGCTGCCAAAGAAATTCAAAATCAGCTCTCATGAGACTTCTCAGGTCGAGATACAGGCCGATACGTGGTGAGGCGTAGCAGACGCGGTTTGATCCATGCTTCGAAATCATCGAGAAAGGTATAAACGATAGGAACAAAGATCAGGCTCAATAAGGTTGAGGTGATAAGTCCCCCTATGACCGCAATAGCCATCGGCGCACGAAACGCGGTCTCGATGCCGAAGCCAATCGCGATGGGCAACATGCCGGCGATCATGGCGATTGTGGTCATGATTATAGGCCGGGCGCGCTGCGTGCCCGCTTCGATGAGGGCGCGGCGACGTGGCATGCCTTCTCGCCGTTTCTCGATCACAAAATCAATGAGAAGGATTGAGTTCTTGCCGACGATGCCCATTAACATCAGGATACCAATCACGGCTGGCAATGAAAGCGGGGTTCCCGTCATGAGCAAACCCAGCAACGCCCCTCCGACGGAGAGAGGCAATGCCACCATGATGGTCACAGGCTGGATCACATTGCCAAAAAGCAATACCAGCACAGCGAATACCAGCAGTATGCCGAGGGCCATGGCGGTAGCGAATGAAGTGAACATTTCAGAAAAGAATTCAGCATCGCCAACCTCATGACGGCTGACGCCCTCAGGTAGCGCCTTGAGCGTAGGCAGGCTGTTGATCGCGTCCAGTGCATCGCCTAATGCAACGCCATTCAAGTTCGCCTCAAGCGTAACTTGCCGTTGATTGTCATAGCGGTTGATGGAGGCGGGACCAGAGCCGAATTCGATGTCGGCCACAGCGCCGAGCGGCACTGCACGGTCATCCCGGCCAAGCACGCGCAGGTTCGCAATCATACCCGCATCTTTCTTTATCTCGGGATCGACTAACACCCGGATGGGAACCTGACGATTTCCGGCGTTGAATTTGGCGAGATTAACGTTGAGGTCACCGACCGTGGCGACCCGCACAGTATCAGCGATTTGTTCGACCGTGACGCCAAGGCGTGCCATTTCATCCAGGCGCGGTTGAATACGCAGTTCCGGTCGCGGTAAAGACAGATTGGATGTGATATTCGATAGGTCTTTCAGGCCGCGCATCTCGAACTCGAGTGCGCGCGCGGTTTTTTCGAGCAGCACCGGGTCGCCGCTGGTTAGCACGATGGAGATTTCCTTCGCACCACTGTCCGCTAAAAAACTCATCCGTACATTGGGCACACGGGAAAGATCGTCTCGTATTGCGCTTTCAAATGCCTTGACGCCGAGCAACCGCCGATCTGGGGGTACCAAACGTATCGTGATAGCCGCCTGGCGTACTTCACCATCGCCGGCATCCCCAATGACTGCAAAGACGCTACCCACTTCCTGACGTGCGCGCACGAGCGCTGTAATATCACGCACTGTCTCATCAGTATCGCGGAGAGTGCTTCCTGGTGGCAGATCAAGCCTCAAGATTGACAATGATTTATCCTCGGGCGGAAGAAAACCCGACGCGAGCAGTGGCGCCAGCGCGAACGACCCGGCAAGGATCGCTCCACCGCCGAGAAGCACGAGCTTGCGATGGTCGAGCGCGCGGCTCAGTAAATCGCCATACCAGGTTAGCCACGCCGGCAAGGTTTCTCGCGGAACATCGGGCTTGAGGGTGCCTCTATGAATTCGATCAAGTAGCGAGGGCAAGGCGGAAATGCGCGAAAAAGCGGAGTTTACACGGAGTCTGCCGCTTCCCGGCCCCGCATTTTGAGCGTATTTCCAACGCCGCCATCGCGGCTTCAGCGGATTTATAGAGGTGCCCTTGAGAAAATAGGCGGCCAGAAGGGGGGTAATGAGTCGTGCGACAAGCAGGGAAAACAGGGCGGCCAACGCCACGGTGAGACCGAACTGAATGAAGTATTGCCCGACCACACCCTCCATGAAGCTGACAGGAATAAAAACGGCGACAATGACCGCCGTTGTGGCGACCACTGCCAGTCCAATCTCGTCGGCAGCATCCAGTGCGGCTTCGAAGGGACGCTTGCCCATCCGCATGTGGCGTACAATATTTTCGGTTTCGACAATGGCGTCATCGACGAGAACGCCCGCTACCAGTGACAGCGCGAGCAGGCTCACCCCATTGAGGGTAAAACCCAGCCACTGCATAACGATAAAAGTCGGTATCACCGACAATGGAATTGCAATCCCTGAGATCCACGTAGCACGCCAGTCACGCAAGAAAAAGAACACCACCACAATGGCGAGCAACGTACCTTCCACAAAGGCCCATAACGCGGATTGATAACTCGTTTTCGTGAATTCCACCAAGGATAATACTTGGGTGAATTCGATGCCGGGATGGTTGCGCTTGAGTTCCGCCAACTTGACCTCGACTGCCTGTTCGACGCTCACTTCGCTGCTCGTCTTGGAGCGATAGAGTGCGAACGCGATCACCGGTTGATCGTTGAGGCGGGCCATTTGGCGCGGCTCGGACGCTGCATCATAGACGTGGGCCAGATCGGCAAGCCGCACGAATCGCCCATTCGGTAGCGTGATCGTAATATTTGCAAGCTCAGTGACGGTAGGAGCGCTGCCGAGAGTGCGAATCGACTGTTCGCGGTATCCAAGCTCGGTGCGGCCGCCGGGCAAATTGATGTTGAGGGCACGCAACTGTGCATTGACCTGATTCGGCGTAATACCATAGGACAGCAGCCGATCGGGGTTGAGCTGGACGCGGATTTCACGGCCAACACCGCCTTGGCGTTGAACCTTGGCGACGCCAGAGATCGCGAGCAGGTGACGCGTAACAACATCATCAACGAACCAGCTGAGTTCTTGTGCGACCATGGCCGGTGCTGCGACCGTATACGTGAGAATCGGACCGCCTTCGACATCAATGCGCTGTATAACGGGTTCTTCGATGCCCTTGGGCAGCAATGGACGTGTTTTATTCACAGCATCACGCACATCGGTTACGGCGCGATTGATGTCGATACCCAGGCGGAATTCGATCACGGTTGCCGATATGCCGCCGCCTACCGAGGAGGTGATACGCTTGATGTTGCCCAACCCGGCTACCGAACCTTCGATGCGACGTGTAATTTGCGTTTCGATTTCAGCAGGTGCCGAGCCCGGTTGAACAACAGTTACCTGTACGATGGGGATGGCAATATTAGGCATATTGTTAATGGGTAGCTTGAGGTAGGCGGCAACACCCAAAATGCAAAGTACGACAAAGAATACGATGGGTGGAATTGGATGGCGGATTGCCCATGACGATATACGCAGTGCCATCACTAGCCTCCGGACTTTTGCGTGTTTTTAACCAGCGCATGAACCGGTTCACCGTCGCGCAGAAAGGCCATCGCTCCAGTGACGATGATTTCTCCTTCCTCGATCCCGGAAACTACTTCAACGAGATTGGCGTGACGCAAACCAAGCTCCACCGAACGCCGCCGCGCCATGTCTTTTTCAACAACAAAAACTACAGCGTCGCGCCCTTCGAAGAGAATGGCCGCATCAGGGACGGCTATGGCCTTTATTTTTGGTAATTGGACCATGCCGCGCGAAAAACGACCTGGACGTAAAACAGAAGTATCGCCCCTGATCGAAATGCGTACACGGGCCAGGCGATCATCACGTCCAATGCGTGCCGCAAGCAAGCGCACCGTCCCTTGGCGCAGAATATGTTCGCCGGATATTTGAATCTCCACTGCGGCACCGATGGGTATGCGTGTAAAATCGCTCTCCATTACTTCAGCTTCGAATTCTATTTCTCCCGCCTTCGCAAGCCGAAACAAAGGATCACCACCGGCTGTTACAGTGGCGCCCACACGAGCCTTCCGCTCCGTAATGAGGCCGGCGTGAGGGGCGCGCAGGGTAGACTGCGCAAGCCGGGTTACGATCTCCTGACGTTGCGCCTCCACCAGCTCCAGGTCTGCTTGAGCAGCCAGTAAGGCTTGCTGTGTGGCAGCCAGCCTGGCCTCTGCCGCCAGGTAATAAGTGCGGCGCTGATCCATCATTTCGATACTCAAGGCGCCTGCACCGCGAAGGGTATTGGCACGTTCAAAATTCTTTTTCGCGTCGTCGAATTGAGCTTTGGTTTCACGAAGAATGGCTTGTTGCTGTTGAATAACCGCGTCGGCCTTTTTTGCCGCTGCCTGGTTTTGGTGTAGCTGGGTTTGGAGCAGGTCAGTGTTTAAACGCACGAGTATTTGACCTGCCCTCACAATGTCGCCTTCTTCCACTAAAACCTGCGCGATGCGCGCCGTCTGGAGTTCGATCCCCAACGGCATTTCTTCGCGGGAAACAAGCACACCATTGACCGGTATTGCTACAGGAATCTCCCGGCGCCCGACTTGAATAGCAGTTACCGTCACGCCGGCCATAGCGCGATTACGCGGGCTGTTTTCCATCGAAGAATCCCGTTCAAAGGCCAACCAGCCTATAACCAGAGTTGCCGCCATGAAAAAGATCACTACAGAGACACGATGTCGCCGGATGATGCTGATGTTCTTATGCTCAGTCATTTATGGCTAGTCAGCTTTGCTTGGATGATTGAATAACGGATTGATCATGAATAGGAAATAGCGTGTTTAAGGGCGTCACCGACTTGAGCGTGATTGTGTACGTTTTGTAGGGTTTGCGTTTCCTGGTCACTTGAACACTCCACGTTTGCGCTAACGCGCTAACTCCGACAAAACAGGAAAACTCCATCTATCCGGAGATTACCAGCCCTCGCTCGCGCGTCGCATTCCCTGGTCGGCACCTGTATTGACACTGTACCGTCCAGACGGTATAGTGTCAATACCCAGAACAACCGTAAACGTAAAGGGTTATATCTATCTCCACAAAACAAAACTGCCGACCCGCAAAGAAAAAGTCACTCCGCGACAGCGATCTGACACGCGTAACCTTATACTTGATGCTGCCGAAGAAATCGTACTGGGAGAACTGGTGCCGACCAGAGCGCTCGGTGGTTAGTAGGCCGTCGGAGGTATCGGCAGCCCGCACCTTCGTTCGTTGTTTTCTGTTGAGCTATGCCAGCCGTTCGAGAATGGATGTGGCACAACTCAAGCCGCCCCGCAACGCGGCCCAGGTATCCCCCGCCGCCAGTCCGGTCACGCCATGAGACAGATATGATCCGTCGATCTGCCATGGCGCTTCATCCTGTGGCGGCGCATCCGCATAAGGCGACAAGCGGCTGGCGCACCCGACGACGCACACGTAGTCATCCGGCGCGACAACCTTGCACCAACGGATCGCGGCGGTAAAGCCTGGAAAAATCCGCTCCAGATGCTGACCGATGTGTCGCCAGCATTCTTCGGCGATGGCAGTGCTTTCTTCTCCTTGCGGGACAAGTGGCGAAAAGCGTTATACGCCATCCTTCTGGAGGAGGCCGTCCCTCGACCAAATCGGGACAGACCAAATCAAAACTCCGTTGCACCGGCAGCCTGCCGGAAAACAAGTCGTGTAACTGTCCTTGCGCATTCGGCGCAAGGAAGGTGAGGCCGTAATACCCTATGGGTAACAGAAATGCTGCATCGAGTTGCAGGAACACGGCCATCGCCGACAAGCCTTCCGGGCACTGAACTGCATGAGTGCGCCCATGCCGTAGAAGTTGGCGCATGATTTCCGGCGGCAGGCTGCCAACGCCCACGAAAAAAATAGATATTTTTGCAGAGAAATGCTCTGTTGAAACCGCGATAACCATCGTGGGTGGGAAATGGAAGCTACTTATCATCGCGCTTCTTCGCGTGCGCGCACACCGGTTTGGGGAACTAAAAAAGAAAATGCCCCGCATCAGCGAGCGCATGCTGTCGCGGCAGTTGCGCGACCTGGAGCGCGACGGGGTTATCTCTCGAAAGATTTATCCTGAGATACCGCCCAAGGTGGAATATTCTTTAACCGAAAACGGCAAAGGCATGATTCCCGTCCTCGATGCGCTTGGAGAATGGGGAAGACAGCATGGCAAGCTGGCTGGATAAGAAACTTCTGATTTATTCGAAATCTTTGCGATAATGTACCCTGTCACC
>SBBG01000106.1 GCA_005240065.1 Gammaproteobacteria bacterium
CGTGCGCGTCACGGTCAGTCTGATTGCGCCGATTGCGATGGACGAGGGTCTGCGTTTCGCGATCCGTGAAGGCGGTCGCACCGTCGGCGCCGGCGTGGTGTCGAAGGTCATCGAGTAGTAATGAGTCGCGAGTGAGACGAGTCGCGGGGGCGGAATTATTCCTCGCTACTGCAACTGGTCACTCGTTACTGTTTTATATAGGCCAGTAGCTCAATTGGCAGAGCGGCGGTCTCCAAAACCGCAGGTTGGGGGTTCGATTCCCTCCTGGCCTGCCACTTTGTGGCGCAGGCATCGCTGGAACAGGAATGGCAGATAAAATCAAACTGATACTGGCGGCGCTGGTGCTGAGCGCCGCGATAGGCGCGTTTTACTATTACGCCGATCATTCCATGCTGGTGCGCGTGCTGGTCATTCTGGTGGCGCTCGGCATTTCCACGGCGATCGCACTACAGACCGGTTCGGGGCAGAAGGTGTTGGGATTTGTCCGCGAGTCGCAGGTCGAGGTGCGCAAGGTCGTTTGGCCGACGCGCAAGGAGACACTCCAGACCACGCTGGTGGTGATGGCGGTAGTGGTGCTGGTGGCGATTTTTCTGTGGTTGCTGGATATGTTGTTGCTGTGGGCGGTTCGTCTGCTGACCGGCCAGGGGGGCTGAACGGATGGCAATGCGTTGGTATGTGGTTCACGTCTATTCCGGTTTTGAGAATCATGTGGTGCGTTCGCTGAAAGAGCGCATCGTTCGTGCCGGTTGTGAAGATCAATTTGGCGAAATTCTCGTGCCCACCGAAGAGGTGATTGAGATGCGCGCCGGCCAGAAGCGCCGCAGCGACCGCAAGTTTTTCCCCGGCTATGTGCTGGTGCAGATGGAGATGAATGAAACCACTTGGCACCTGGTGAAGGAAGTTCCCAAGGTGATGGGCTTTGTCGGCGGCACCAGCGATCGTCCCGCACCCATCACTGACAAAGAGGCGGACAGAATCCTCCAGCGTGTTCAGGAGGGCGTCGAGAAGCCGCGTCCCAAGATCCTATTCGAACCCGGCGAAGTGGTGCGTGTCATTGAAGGCCCCTTCGCCGATTTCAATGGCGTGGTTGAGGAAGTCAATTACGAAAAGAACCGCTTGCGCGTCGCGGTGTTGATTTTCGGCCGTTCTACCCCGGTCGAGCTGGAGTTTGGACAGGTAGAAAAGGGCTAGTGGCGAGTGGAAGGTGGCGAGTAACGAGGGGGAGCTTCAGTCCTCGCTACTTGTAACTCGCTGCTCGCGGATTTAACAGGGGAGCCGCAAGGCGTTCGTACCCATCAGGAGTAAAACATGGCAAAGAAGATTCAGGCCTACATCAAGTTGCAGGTCAAGGCCGGTCAGGCCAATCCAAGTCCGCCCGTCGGCCCAGCCCTGGGTCAGCGTGGCGTCAATATCATGGAATTCTGCAAGGCGTTCAACGCCCAGACCCAAAGTCTGGAGGCCGGTACACCTATCCCTGTGATCATTACCGTTTACAGCGACCGCAGCTTCACCTTCATCACCAAGACCCCGCCGGCCTCGATCATGCTGAAGAAGGCCGCCGGTATCAGCAGCGGCAGCAAGACCCCGCACACCCACAAGGTGGGCAAGGTGACGCGTGCGCAACTGGAAGAAATCGCCAAGGTCAAAATGCCCGATCTGACCGCCGCCGACATGGACGCCGCCGTGCGTACCATCGCCGGCAGCGCGCGCAGCATGGGTATCGAGACGGAAGGGGTATAACATGGCTAAAGTGTCGAAACGTTTCACGGCCATCAAGGCCAAATTGCAGGCTGGCAAACAGTATCCACTTGATGACGCGCTGGCGCTGCTCAAGGACTTTTCGAAGGTAAAGTTCAACGAGTCCGTGGATGTCAGTGTCAATCTCGGCGTCGACCCGCGCAAATCAGATCAGGTGGTGCGTGGCTCCACCGTGCTGCCCAACGGCACCGGCAAGGTGGTGCGTGTCGCTGTGTTCGCGCAGGGCGCGAACGCCGAGGCAGCCAAGGCGGCGGGCGCCGATATCGTCGGTTTTGATGATCTTGCCGAAGCGGTCAAGGGCGGCAATATCAATTTCGATGTCGTGATCGCCACCCCTGACGCCATGCGCGTCGTCGGCCAGCTGGGGCAGATTCTCGGTCCGCGTGGATTGATGCCCAATCCCAAAGTCGGCACCGTAACGGCCGATGTGACCACGGCAGTGAAGAACGCCAAGGGTGGTCAGGTGCGTTACCGTACCGACAAGGCCGGTATCATTCACTGCACGATCGGTAAGGTTAGTTTTGATGTGGCTGCGTTGCGCGGCAATTTGCAGGCGCTGCTCGCCGATCTGAACAAGGCCAAGCCGAGCACGGCCAAGGGCATTTATTTGAAGAAGATCTCGGTCTCTAGCACCATGGGGCCGGGGATTGTTGTGGATCAATCCTCTCTCGGAGCCTGAGAGAGCATTTGACTTTGGGTTGGTGGCCATGCCTTGCCACCGGCCGTCAAAGACCGCAGGCGCTTGTCTTAATTGGGTTTGTATTGCCGGCCCGGCCTGCGTAGATGGCGTACCCGAGACAGGATTTCGCTACAAGATTTCCTTGGCGACGGTTGCCGTAAGGGTAGGGTGTTCCGCTTTAAAGGAATGCCCTGTGTCACATGAAGTAAGCATTCGGTAGCTTGCCGGACGTTTACATTTCAGGAGATAGCACTTGTTAACTCTGGAACAGAAAAAGGCCATCGTTGCTGAGGTGGCCGGGGTTGCAAGCACTGCTCAATCCGCAATCGCAGCCGAGTATCGCGGCTTGACGGCGGAAGATATGACCAAGTTGCGCAGCGAAGCGCGCAAGGCGGGTGTTTATCTTCGTATCGTCAAGAATACGCTGGCGCGCCGCGCGGTTGAAGGAACGGGGTTCGTCTGCATGCAGGACTCGTTCGTCGGCCCGCTGGTGTTGGCGTTCTCCAAAGAGGAGCCCGCAGCGGCCGCCCGTCTGATGCGCGATTTTGCCAAGGGCAACGAGAAACTGGTGGTCAAGGCTGTCGCGCTGAGCGGCAAGTTGCTGGCCGCGAAGGATCTCGAAGCCTTGGCGACGATGCCGACGCGCGATCAGGCGATCAGCCAGTTGATGGCTGTGATGAAGGCCCCGGTGGAGAAGTTCGTGCGCACGCTGGTGGCGCCGACATCCAAGATGGTTCGTACCGTGGCTGCGATTCGCGATCAAAAGCAGGCGGCTTGATATCCCTTTTCATTTTCGCTCGCGTTGCAAAACAACGCAGTTCAACAATTTTTAGGAGCATGACATGGCTGTAAGCAAAGAAGACATTCTGAATACCATCGGTAATATGACGGTGCTGGAGATCGTTGACTTGATCTCCGCGATGGAAGAGAAGTTTGGTGTTTCCGCCGCCGCTGTCGCTGTTGCCGCGGCGCCAGTCGCTGGCGCCGCGGCCCCGGCCGCTGAAGAGAAGACCGAGTTCAACGTCGTGATGACCTCCTTCGGCGACAACAAGGTCAATGTCATCAAAGTGATTCGCGCCATCACCGGCCTGGGCCTGAAGGAAGCCAAGGACATGGTGGAAGGCGTGCCTTCCATGGTGAAGGAAGGCGTGAGCAAGGCCGATGCCGAGTCCATAAAGAAGCAACTGGAAGAGGCTGGCGCCAAGGTCGAGCTGAAGTAATCGACAATCGGGTCGAGGACGCCAGACGATGGCGTCCTCACCGAAAATTTTCCATCGTCTGGTCTGTCAATAAGCCAGACAGTCGCGCACAAAAAGGCTATAATCACCAGTTTGTGTATCGCTGAAGCGGAATTGAGGACCCCGACAGGGGTTTTTTAAGTCGACAAGGTTTTAGCGTCCGATTCGGATTTGACACTCAAAAGATTGAATATAGTCTGTTCGACAAGCCATCCCGTATGATGGCGACAAGATTGCAAAATGGCTGGTGGCCAGTGCCACCGGCCTTTTTCTGCTTCAACGATGTTTTTGAATGCCATGTTGCATGGCTTTCGCTCGGTTCGGTGATTGAATTCTCGAGGAACTCTGATGCCCTACTCTTACACTGAGAAAAAACGCATCCGCAAGGATTTTGGTAAGCGGCCCAGCATCCTGGAAGTGCCTTACATGCTGGCGATCCAGGTGGATTCCTACCGCGATTTCCTGCAGCTTGATGCTGGCGCGGAAAATCGTGCCGACAAGGGCTTGCATGCGGCGTTCAAATCGGTATTTCCGATCGTCAGCTATACGGGCAATGCGGCATTGGAGTATGTGGCTTATCGTCTGGGTTCGCCAGTGTTCGATGTCAAGGAATGCCAATTGCGCGGTATGACCTACGCTGCGCCGCTGCGTGTGCGGGTGCGCCTGGTGATTTACGACAAGGACACTCCGGCGGGCGCCGCCGCCATCAAGGATGTCAAGGAGCAAGAGGTCTACATGGGCGAGCTGCCGCTGATGACCGAAAATGGCACCTTTGTCATCAACGGCACCGAACGTGTCGTGGTGTCGCAGTTGCATCGTTCGCCCGGCGTGTTTTTCGAGCATGACAAGGGCAAGACTCATTCCTCCGGGAAACTGCTGTTCTCGGCCAGAATCATTCCCTATCGCGGCTCTTGGCTGGATTTCGAATTCGATCCCAATGACAGCTTGTTCGTGCGTATCGACCGCCGCCGCAAGTTGCCGGCGACCATGCTCCTGCGCGCGCTGGGTTATAACACCGAGCAGATGCTTGAGCTGTTCTTCGAGACCAACACCTTCAGCTTCGACCGTGAGGGTATCTATCTGACGCTGGTGCCGGACAGGTTGCGTGGTGAAAGCGCGGCGTTCGATATCAAAGATGACAAAGGCAAGGTCATCGTCGAGGCGGGCCGCCGCATCATGGCGCGCCATATCAACGAGATCAAGAAGGCCGGCATCGAGAAGCTTGCCGTGCCGCGCGAATATGTGATCGGCAAGGTGGTGGCGCGCGATGTCGTCGACCAGGGCACGGGCGAAGTGGTGGCGAATGCTAATGATGAGATCACTTCCGACTTGCTGAGCAAGCTTATCAAGGCCGGTGTGGATCAGATCCAGGTGTTGTTCACCAACGATCTGGATCGCGGCCCGTATATTTCCGACACGCTGCGCATCGACCATACCCGCAGCGATCTGGATGCGCAGGTGGAAATCTACCGCATGATGCGTCCGGGCGAACCGCCGACCAAGGATGCAGCTCAAGCGCTGTTCACCAATCTGTTTTTCAGCCTTGATCGTTACGATCTGTCGCCGGTCGGGCGCATGAAATTCAACCGCCGCGTCGGCCGCAGCGAGATTACCGGCCCCGGCGTGTTGACCAACGACGACATCATCGCGGTCATGAAGGTGTTGATCGATATCAAGAACGGTAACGGCACCGTGGACGATATCGATCACCTCGGCAACCGCCGTATCCGCAGTGTCGGTGAAATGGTGGAAAATCAGTTCCGCGCCGGGCTGGTGCGTGTCGAGCGTGCCGTCAAGGAGCGTCTGAGTCTGGCCGAGTCGGAAGGACTGATGCCGCAGGAGCTGATCAATGCCAAGCCGGTGTCTGCGGTAATCAAGGAGTTCTTCGGCTCCAGTCAGTTGTCGCAATTTATGGACCAGAACAATCCGCTTTCCGAGGTGACTCACAAGCGGCGTATTTCCGCACTGGGGCCGGGTGGCTTGACGCGCGAGCGCGCCGGGTTCGAAGTGCGCGATGTGCATCCAACTCACTACGGGCGCGTTTGCCCGATCGAGACGCCGGAAGGTCCGAACATCGGTTTGATCAACTCACTGGCGGTCTATGCCCGCACCAACGAGTATGGTTTCCTTGAGACCCCCTATCGCAAGGTAGTCGATGGCAAGGTGACTAGTAAGATCGAGTACCTGTCGGCCATCGAGGAAGGGCAGTTTGTCATTGCCCAGGCGAGTGCCAAGAACGATGCCAGCGGCAAGTTGGTCGAAGATCTGGTGTCGTGCCGTCACCAGAACGAATTTACCCTGGTTACGCCTGATCGTATCGAATATATGGATGTGTCGCCGCGTCAAACCGTGTCGGTGGCGGCCTCGTTGATTCCGTTCCTCGAACACGACGATGCCAACCGCGCCTTGATGGGCTCTAACATGCAACGTCAGGCAGTGCCGACACTGCGCGCCGAAAAGCCGTTGGTGGGCACCGGCATCGAACGAGCGGTGGCGATCGATTCCGGCGTGACGGTGGTGGCCCGCCGTGGCGGCGTGATCAACGCCGTCGATTCGGGCCGCATCGTGGTGCGTGTCAACGACGATGAAACGGTGGCGGGCGAACCTGGTGTCGATATCTACAACCTGACCAAGTATGTCCGTTCCAACCAGAACACCTGCATCAACCAGCGTTCGCTGGTGAATGTCGGCGATGTGGTGGCGCGTGGTGATGTGCTGGCCGACGGTCCTTCGACGGATACTGGCGAGCTGGCGCTGGGGCAGAATGTGCTGGTCGCCTTCATGCCCTGGAACGGTTACAACTTCGAAGACTCCATCCTGATTTCGGAGCGGGTGGTGCAGGAGGATCGATTCACCACCATCCACATTGAAGAACTGACATGCGTGGCGCGCGATACCAAGCTCGGCGCCGAGGAAATCACTGCGGATATTCCGAACGTCAGCGAATCGGCGCTAGCCAAGCTGGATGAGTCGGGCATCATCTTCATCGGCGCCGAAGTGGCGCCGGGCGATATCCTGGTCGGCAAGGTCACGCCCAAGGGCGAAACCCAGCTCACTCCGGAGGAAAAGCTGCTGCGCGCGATTTTCGGCGAGAAGGCTTCCGACGTGAAGGACACCTCGCTGCGCGTGCCCTCCGGTATGAGCGGTACGGTGATCGATGTTCAGGTGTTCACCCGCGATGGTGTGCAGAAGGACAAGCGCGCGCAGGATATCGAGCGCGCCGCGCTGGACAAGGTCAAGAAGGATTTGCATGACCAGTATCGCATCGTCGAAGACGACATTTATCAGCGCGTCGAGAAACTGCTGAAAGACAAGGTTGCGGAAGGCGGTCCCAAGGGCCTAAAGTCGGGCGGCAAAGTGACGGCGGATTACCTGGCCGAACTGCCGCGCGAGAAATGGTTCGAGATCCGGCTGCGCGACGACGAGACCAATCAGCAGCTCGAACAGCTCGGCGAGCAGCTCAAGCAGCAGCGCGTCGATTTCGACGCCAGACTGGAGGAAAAACGCGCCAAGCTGACTGCCGGTGACGAACTGGCGGCCGGTGTGCTGAAGATGGTCAAAGTGTATCTGGCTGTCAAACGCCGCATCCAGCCGGGCGACAAGATGGCGGGGCGCCATGGTAACAAGGGTGTGGTGTCGATGATCGTGCCTGCCGAAGACATGCCCTACATGGCGGACGGCACATCGGTGGACATCGTGCTCAATCCGCTGGGTGTGCCGTCGCGCATGAACGTCGGCCAAGTGCTTGAAACCCATCTGGGTTGGGCGGCGAAAGGTTTGGGGCTGAAGATCGGCCGCATGCTCGAAGCCCGGCAGAAGGCGGGTGAAGTACGCGCCTTCCTGGAGAAGATTTACAATAGCAGCGGCAAGAAGGAAGATCTAGGCTCGCTGAGCGACGACGAGATCATCGCGCTTGGGCGCAACCTGGTCGCCGGCGTGCCGATGGCGACGCCGGTATTCGATGGCGCGACCGAAGCAGAGATCAAGACCATGCTGGCGCTGGCCGATCTGCCGCAAAGCGGACAGACCACGCTCCATGACGGCCGTACCGGTGATGCCTTCGAGCGTCAGGTGACCGTCGGCTATATGTACATGCTGAAGCTTAACCACCTGGTGGACGACAAGATGCACGCGCGTTCCACCGGCCCGTACAGCCTGGTTACCCAGCAGCCGCTGGGTGGCAAGGCGCAATTCGGTGGCCAGCGTTTCGGCGAGATGGAAGTATGGGCGCTGGAGGCCTATGGCGCCGCCTACACCCTGCAAGAGATGTTGACCGTGAAGTCGGACGACGTCGCCGGCCGTACCAAGATGTACAAGAACATCGTCGACGGCGATCACCGCATGGAAGCGTCCATGCCCGAATCCTTCAACGTGCTGGTCAAGGAAATCCGGGCGCTGGGTATCGACATCGAACTGGAAGAAGGTTGAGCTAAAAGAAAGTAGCGAGTAACGAGTGACGAGTGGCGAGGGTTGCTTTTCCCCGCTACTTTCTCCTCGCTACTTTCTACTCGTCATTTGCCACTGATATTAAGCAGGAGATACGGCATTGAGAGAACTACTGAACGCGTTGAAGCAGCATGGTCCGTCGGAGGAGTTTGACGCCATCCGCATCGGTCTGGCATCGCCCGAGAAAATCCGCGCCTGGTCCTACGGCGAGGTGAAGAAGCCCGAAACCATCAATTACCGCACCTTCAAGCCGGAGCGTGACGGTTTATTCTGCGCCAAGATTTTCGGGCCGATCAAGGATTACGAGTGCTTGTGTGGCAAGTACAAGCGCCTCAAGCATCGCGGCGTGATCTGCGAGAAGTGCGGTGTGGAAGTGACACTCACCAAGGTGCGCCGCGAGCGCATGGGTCATATCGAACTGGCCAGCCCGGTGGCGCACATCTGGTTCCTGCGTTCCTTGCCGTCGCGCATGGGGCTGCTGCTCGACATGACGCTGCGCGACATCGAGCGCGTGCTCTATTTTGAATCCTTTGTCGTGATCGAGCCCGGCATGACACGTCTGGAGCGCGGCCAGTTGCTGTCCGACGAGGCCTATCTCGAAGCCATCGAGGAATATGGCGACGAGTTCGACGCGCGCATGGGCGCCGAGGCGATCTACGAGCTGCTGCGCGCCATGGATCTCAAGAGCGAAGTGGCGCGCTTGCGTGAGGAGATTCCGGCGACCACCTCCGAGACGAAATCGAAGAAGTTGACCAAGCGCCTCAAGCTGATGGAATCCTTCCTGGAGTCGGGCAACAATCCGCAGTGGATGGTGATGACCGTGTTGCCGGTGCTGCCGCCGGAATTGCGCCCATTGGTGCCGCTTGATGGCGGGCGCTTCGCCACCTCCGATCTGAACGACCTGTATCGCCGCGTTATCAACCGCAACAATCGCTTGAAGCGGTTGCTGGATCTCAGTGCGCCGGACATCATCGTGCGCAACGAGAAGCGCATGTTGCAGGAAGCGGTGGATGCACTGCTGGACAACGGTCGCCGCGGCAAGGCGATCACCGGCTCCAATAAGCGGCCGTTGAAGTCGTTAGCCGACATGATCAAGGGCAAGCAGGGCCGCTTCCGTCAGAACCTGCTCGGCAAGCGCGTCGATTACTCCGGCCGTTCCGTGATCGTGGTCGGCCCCACGCTCAAGCTGCATCAGTGCGGTTTGCCGAAAAAAATGGCGCTGGAATTGTTCAAGCCGTTCATTTTCAGCAAGCTGGAGCGGCGCGGTCTGGCGACCACCATCAAGGCCGCAAAGAAACTCGTCGAGCGTGAAGGGCCGGAGGTGTGGGATATCCTGGAAGAGGTGATCCGCGAGCATCCGGTGATGTTGAACCGTGCGCCGACGCTGCACCGTCTGGGCATCCAGGCGTTCGAGCCGGTGCTGATTGAGGGCAAGGCGATCCAGCTTCACCCACTGGTCTGTACCGCGTTCAACGCCGATTTCGACGGTGACCAGATGGCGGTGCATGTGCCGTTGTCGCTGGAGGCGCAGCTCGAAGCGCGTACACTGATGATGTCCACCAACAACGTCCTGTCGCCCGCCAACGGCGAGCCCATCATCGTGCCATCGCAAGATGTGGTGCTTGGTCTTTATTACATGTCTCGCGAACGCATCAATGCGCGCGGCGAAGGCATGGTATTCGCCGATAGCGCCGAAGTGCATCGCGCTTACGAGAGCCGCGCGGCTGATTTGCAGGCCAAGGTCAAGGTGCGCATCCGAGAAGTGTTGATCGATGAAAATGGCGAGAAGCGCGAGTCCGTCCGGTTGGTGGATACCACCGTCGGCCGGGCGTTGTTGTTCGACATCCTGCCCGAAGGTTTACCGTTCGATCTGGTCAACCAGAACATGACCAAGAAGACGATTTCGCGCCTGCTCAATTCGTGTTACCGCCAGCTGGGCTTGAAGGAGGCGGTGATTTTCGCCGACCGTCTGATGTATACCGGCTTCTCCTACGCTACGCGCGCTGGTGTGTCGATCGGTGTGGACGACATGGTGGTGCCGGATCAGAAGGCCGATATCATCGACGCCGCTGAGCAGGAAGTGAAGGAAATCGAGAACCAGTACGTCTCGGGTCTGGTGACCAACGGCGAGCGTTACAACAAGGTCGTCGACATCTGGTCGCACACCAATGACCAAGTGGCGAAGGCGATGATGGACAAGCTCGGCACGGAGATCGTCAAGGACGCGCAGGGCAAGGAGGTGAAACAGCCTTCTTTCAACTCCATCTACATGATGGCCGACTCCGGCGCCCGTGGTAGCGCGGCGCAGATCCGTCAGCTCGCGGGCATGCGTGGCCTGATGGCCAAACCGGACGGTTCGATCATTGAGACGCCCATCACGGCGAATTTCCGTGAGGGGCTGGACGTGTTGCAGTACTTCATTTCGACCCACGGCGCGCGCAAAGGCTTGGCCGACACCGCGCTCAAGACCGCCAATTCCGGTTACCTGACCCGCCGTCTGGTGGATGTGGCCCAGGATCTGGTAATCTCGGAGCAGGACTGTGGTACCGTGCATGGTCTAACCATGATGCCGCTCATCGAAGGCGGTGACGTGGTGGAGCCATTGCGCGAGCGCGTGCTGGGCCGTGTGCTGGCCGCCGACGTGATGAAGCCAGGTTCGGCCACCGAGGTGGCGATACCGGCCGGCGCGTTGCTGGATGAGCGTTTGGTGGACAATCTTGAAGAGATGAGCATCGATCAGGTCAAGGTGCGTTCCCCGATTACCTGCGAAACGCGCTATGGCATTTGCGCCTCGTGCTATGGCCGCGATCTCGGCCGTGGCCATCGCGTCAATATCGGTGAGGCGGTGGGTGTGATCGCCGCGCAGTCGATCGGCGAGCCCGGTACTCAGCTCACCATGCGCACCTTCCACATCGGCGGCGCGGCATCGCGTTCCGCGGCCGTCAACTGCGTGGAGATTAAGACCAAGGGCAAGGTGCGTCTGCACAACATCAAGCTGGTGCAGCATGCCAGCGGCAACAACGTCGCGGTGTCGCGTTCCGGTGAGCTGACCATCGTCGACGACTTCGGCCGCGAGCGCGAGCGCTACAAGATTCCCTACGGCGCGGTGCTCACCGTCAGCGACGGCGATACCGTGGAAGCCGGTCAGATCCTCGCCAACTGGGATCCCCATACCCACCCGGTAGTCACCGAGGTGGCCGGCCGTATCAAGTTCACCGACGTGCAGGAAGGTGTGACGGTGCAGCGGCAGGTGGACGAAGTAACGGGTTTGTCCAACATGGTGGTGACCGATCCCAAGCAGCGCGGCGCGACCGCCAAGGATCTGCGTCCGATGATCCGGCTGGTCGATGCCAACGACAAGGAGTTGCGTCTGGCGGGCACCGAGATCCCCGCGATCTACTTCCTGCCGGCGGGTGCCATCATCAACCTGGAAGACGGCTCTGAAGTGGGCGTGGGCGATGTCATCGCACGTATTCCGCAGGAGACCACCAAGACCCGCGACATCACCGGCGGTCTGCCGCGCGTGGCCGATTTGTTCGAGGCGCGCAAGCCCAAGGATCCGGCGATACTGGCCGAAACCTCCGGCACGGTCAGCTTCGGCAAGGAGACCAAGGGTAAGCGGCGCTTGGTCATCACCGGCAAAGATGGTGAGCAGCATGAGGAGTTGATTCCGAAGTGGCGCCATGTGACGGTGTTCGAAGGCGAGCATGTGGAGCGCGGCGAGGTCATCGTCGACGGCGCGCCGGATCCGCATGACATACTGCGTCTGCTGGGTGTCGCGCCGTTGGCCAATTACATCGTCAATGAGGTGCAGGATGTGTACCGTCTGCAAGGCGTTAAGATCAACGACAAGCACATCGAAGTTATCGTGCGCCAGATGTTGCGCAAGGTCGAGATCACTAACTCCGGTGACACCAAGTTTATCAAGGGTGAGCAGATGGATCGGGCGCGGGTGCTCGACGAGAACGAGCGCGTGCTGGCCGAGGGCAAGCTACCCGCGGGCTATGAGACCCAGTTGATGGGCATCACCAAAGCCTCGCTGGCCACTGAGTCGTTTATTTCTGCGGCCTCCTTCCAGGAAACTACCCGTGTACTGACCGAAGCGGCGGTGAGCGGCAAGACCGACGATCTGCGCGGTTTGAAGGAAAACGTCATCGTCGGCCGCCTGATCCCCGCCGGTACCGGCCTTGCCTACCACAGCGAACGGCGCCGCAAGCGCGGCAAGTACCGGCTGGATGAGGAAGCGGCGGCTACCGCCGTCCAAGAGGCCAAGGCCATTGACGCGGCGGAGGAGGCATTCAACTCCAGTGCTACGGAGTAAGGGACGCCATCCTGGTCAAACTGAAACCCGCCTTTCCTTACCGGAAGGCGGGTTTTTTATGCCGTTATGAAAATCTTGTTGGTTCGCTCGATAATCTGGATTTTCAATGACCGATGCGGCTCCGGTCGTGGAATTTGGAAAGGATACGGGGTTGACGTTTTGTTAGTTCAGGTGGTTCAGGTTATACCGCATGATTATCGGAGGCCGTAGCACGAAAGAGTTTCGCTCTGCTAGAAAAACGCATTGAAACTTCTGTCGGTGAATCTGTTCGCATTATTCGCGAGTCTCAAGAACTGAGCCAAAATCAATTATCGGAACTTGCCGGTATTCCGCAGGCTCCCTGTGTTAGGATAGTTGTTACATCCGGCGCAATGCCCGCAGGTTTTGCGCCCTACTTGTTTGTCGATCACCCGCCTCGCCGCTGGCGCGGGTACCTGTGATCGCAGGTCAAACGTCTGCCGCCATCCTCGGTAGCACCTCTTCTTGAATCAGCCTGCTCAAGCTGTCCAGTTCCGGGTAACGGCTGCTGACATCTGTCACATATGCCAGAGTACGCGGAATATCCTTGAGGTAGCCCGGTTTGCCGTCGCGGATGTTGAGCCGGGCGAAGATGCCGATGGCCTTGAGGTGGCGCTGCGCGCCCATCAGGTCGAACCAGCGCAGGAATTGCGCCGCTCTCACATCTTCGATGATGCCGGCTTCCAGGGCTCTGCCGTGGTACTCTTCAACCCAGCTTTCCACCTGTTCACGCGGCCAGGCGATGTAGCAGTCGCGCAGCAGTGATACCAGGTCGTAGGTCACTGGGCCGGTGACGGCATCCTGAAAGTCGAGGATGCCGGGGTTACCGTGCGCGGTGACCATCAGATTGCGCGAGTGGTAGTCGCGGTGTACCCATACTTGCGGTTGTTCCAGCGCCGATCTGGCGAGGGTGTCGAATATGCCGTCCAGCGCCTGGTTTGGCGTTAGTTCCAGATGTTTTTCCATGAACCAGTCACGGAACAGCGTCATCTCGCGCAGCAGCAAGGCGTGGTCATAAGGGGGCAAGAGGGCGGGACGGCCAGCCGCCGGGCGTTGCAGCGTGAGCAGTGCGCGCATGGCGTCGCCATACAGGGAGGTAACGTTGGTTTCGTTGAGCTCGCTTAGATATTGGCGATCGCCCAGGTCGCTCAGCAGCAGAAATCCTTGATCCAGGTTGATTTCCAGTATTTCGGGGACGTTCAAGCTCAGGGCATGGAAGGCGCGGGCCACGGCGATGAAGGGGCGGCAGTCTTCCTTGTCCGGCGGGGCGTCCATGACGATGCGGCTCTGATCGGCATAGCGGACACGGAAATAACGGCGGAAACTGGCATCCGACGAGGCGGGCGCGATTTCGAAGGAGGGCAGACCGGCATCGGCGCGCAGCCAGCGGGTGAGTTCATTCAGGCGGTCGGGCATGGGGCTTATTCTCGGGAGCGAGTGATCAAGAAACGATATAATGACTACTTTGATAAAATCTGCTGTGTCATGGCATAAAATTTTAAGTATAGCTCCTTGTACAAGCAACTTCCCGGCCAATAACTTCAAGATGAATCCCGTTTCGTGAAAATCCCCCGGCTGCCCACATTCGCGCTGCTGGCGTCGAGCGCCTTGGCAACGGGCACCTTTGCCGCCGCGCCTGCGGAGCCGACGGACGGGCCGTGGGGGCTGTGCGATATGCACGCCCCACCCAAATCGCGCACAAAGAGCGCGGTCTCGCCCAAGGAGTTGCCGACGCACCTGAGCGCCGATCATGGCTTCGCCGTCAAAGACAGGCTGGCGGTGTTCAGCGGCGATGTGTTGGTGCGCCGTGGCCCGGAGCAGTTGCAAGCCGATACGGTGATCTATGATCAGGAGAAAGATACCGCGCAGGCGCAGGGTAACGTGCGCTACCGCGACGAAAATCTGTCGGTCGATGGCGATGCGAGTCATGTCGAATTGGGGGCGGAGACGGGGCAGTTCGACAACGCGAAATACCGCCTAGAAGAGCAGCATGCCCGCGGCGAGGCGGTCACCGCGATCAGGGAAAGCCGCGATGTGCTGCGGCTCAAGC
>SBBG01000169.1 GCA_005240065.1 Gammaproteobacteria bacterium
AAGTACTTTGTCGGCAGCGGCAAAGCGGAAGAGATGCGCGCCTGTGTTGTCAGCACAAAAGCCGATGTGGTGCTGGTCAACCATGCGTTGTCACCGGCGCAGGAGCGTAATCTGGAGCGGCTGTTGCAGTGCCGGGTGCTCGATCGTGTCGGCTTGATACTGGACATTTTCGCCCAGCGGGCTCATTCATTCGAAGGCAAGTTGCAGGTTGAGTTGGCGCAACTGCGCCATCTTTCCACACGCCTGGTGCGCGGCTGGACTCATTTGGAACGTCAAAAAGGCGGCATCGGCCTGCGCGGGCCGGGTGAAACACAGCTTGAAACCGACCGGCGGCTGGTTGCCGGGCGCATCAAGCAGCTTAACAAGCGTCTCGAGAAGGTGGGTGGCCAGCGCGATGAGCGCAAGAAGACCCGGCGAAAGGCGGCGATCAAGACGGTTTCGTTAGTGGGCTATACCAATGCTGGCAAATCGACGCTGTTCAATCGCATGACAGGATCTTCCGTCTATGCGGCGAATCAGTTGTTCGCCACGCTCGATCCGACGCTGCGGCGTGTCGAACTGCCCGGTGCCGATCCTGTCGTTCTGGCGGATACCGTAGGGTTCATTCGCCATTTGCCCCATAGCCTGATCGCGGCGTTCCGTTCGACACTTGAAGAAACCAGCGAGGCGGCCCTGTTATTGCACGTCATCGACGCCCGCAACGAAAAGCGTCATGAATGCGTCGAGCAGGTGCATGAGGTGCTCAAAGAAATTGGCGCTGACGAGGTGCCTCGTATTGAGATCTACAACAAGATCGATCTCATCGAAGGCTGTGAGCCCCATGTGGATTACGATAGCAATGGGCGCGTGCAGCGTGTCTGGGTTTCCGCCGCGACCGGCGCGGGACTGGATTTGCTGCGGCAAACGCTGGGGAACTGTTGGCGGGAAGAAGGTCAAATCCCTGAGTATGCGGAAATGCCGCTCGCGGAATGCGCTGGATAGCCGTCACGCCATATTCGATTTTTAACACCAACAACACGGAGTATCCAATGGCCTGGAATGAACCGGGAGGCTCTCGGGATAACGACCCGTGGGGCAATCGTGGCAACAACCGTGGCAAGCAGTCTCCACCGGATCTGGACGAGATTTTTCGCAAGATTCAGCAAAAGTTTCGCGGCTTATTCGGCGGCAAGGGCGGGGGAGGCGGCCGTGGCGAGGCGCCTGCGGGCTGGCGTCCGGCGCCGGGCAAAACCATCGGTATCATCGCAGGCATTGCCGCGTTGATCTGGGTGGCTTCGGGTATTTACATCGTCGATGAGGGCACGCGTGGCGTGGTGACGCGCTTTGGCCAATACGCCGAAACGACCCAGCCGGGTCCGCATTGGCACATTCCTTACCCTGTCGAAGCGGTCCAGGTGGTCAATGTCGAGCAGATCCGCACGGTGGAAATCGGTTATCGTTCCAGCGGCCGCGGGGCGCAAACCAGTGCCGTGGGCAACGAGGCGCTGATGCTCACCAAGGACGAAAACATCATCAGTGTCAAGTTCGCGGTACAGTACAAGGTCAAGGATGCCCGCGATTACCTTTTCAACAGCCGTGATCCCGATACCGCCTTGCGCCAGGTGACGGAGAGTGCGGTACGCGATGTCGTCGGCAAGAACAATATGGATTTCGTCCTCAAGGAAGGGCGTAGTGAGATCGTCGCCCGCGCCAGCGAGCTGGTGCAGAAGACCCTCGACCTTTACAGGACCGGCCTGCAGATCACCAGCCTCAACATGCAGGATGCCCAGCCGCCCGAAGAGGTGCAGAGCTCATTCCTAGATGCTGTCAAGGCGCGCGAGGATGAGCAGCGTCTGATCAACGAGGCCGAGGCCTATTCCAACGACGTGATTCCCAAGGCGCGCGGCGCCGCAGCCCGCCAGATCGAGGAGGCCAATGCCTACAAGGCCCAGGTGGTGTCGCAGGCCAAAGGTGAAGCGAGCCGTTTCGAGCATGTCCTGGCGGAATATGCCAAGGCACCCAAGGTGATGCGCGATCGCCTCTATCTGGATACGATGGAGTCGGTGCTGTCGAGGAGCAGCAAGGTGATGGTCGATGTCAAGGGCGGCAACAATATGCTGTATCTGCCGCTGGACAAGATCACCCAGCAACAATCGCAGGCCGGGGGCGGCGTGGTCGCAAGCCCGTCTGTTGGACAAGTGCAGCCGCTGGATCGGCCGGCGATGATTTCCCCGGATGACAGCCGCAGGCGCGAGAATCTGCGCGAACGGGAGCAGCGTTGATGGAACAGAGAAATATATTCACGATCATCGCCATTCTGGGTGGTGTATTGGTGCTGGGGGCGATGTCAGTGTTCACCGTCGGTGAGCAACAGCGCGCCTTGCTGTTCCGTCTGGGTGAGGTGGTAAAATCCGATTATGGTCCGGGCCTGCATTTCAAGATCCCGCTGATCACCAATGTCCGCACCTTCGACGCCCGCATTCTTACCTTGGAAGCGCCACCCGAGCGTTATCTGACGGCGGAAAAAAAGAATGTCATCGTCGATTCCTTCGTCAAATGGAAAATCAGCGATGTCGCCCGCTACTACACGACGATGGGTGGCGACGAGGAACGCGCCAATGTCCGCCTGGCGCAGCTCATCAAAACCGGTCTGCGTGACGAGTTCGGCAAGCGCACCATCCAGGAAGTGGTGTCGGGCGAGCGCGAGCAGATCATGGCGATATTGAGGACCAACGCCAGCAAACAGGCCCAGGAGTTTGGCATCAATGTCGTCGATGTGCGCATCAAGCGCATCGATTTGCCCGACGAAGTCAGCAGCTCGGTGTTCCAGCGCATGGAGGCCGAGCGCTCGCGCGTGGCCAAGGACTTGCGTTCGCGCGGCGCCGAAGCGGCGGAACGTATCCGTGCCGATGCCGACCGGCAGCGTACCGTGATCATCGCCGAATCTTACCGCGAGGCCGAGCGTCTTCGTGGTGAAGGTGACGCCGAGGCCTCGGACATTTATGCCCGTGCGTTCAAGAAGAACCCGGAGTTCTACGCCTTCTACCGCAGTATGACGGCCTATAAATCGACTTTCAGAAGTCCGGCCGATGTCATGGTGGTGGATCCTAACTCGGAGTTCTTCAAGTATTTCAAGAATCCGAACGCGCGTTGACGTGACATGTGAATCTTGCCAAGGGGTGGCGGCGGCTTCGTTGCTATCTCTTGGCTTTTTTGTATTTAAAGTTTAATAAAGTCTATGTGGCAAGACCTGATGGCGGCCGTGGCGCTGTTGCTGGTGATCGAGGGCGTCATGCCTTTTCTCAGCCCGCAGGCGATGCGCAAGACCTGGCTGCTGATGTCCCAGATGGATGACCGGTCATTACGCATTGTCGGGCTGGTCAGCATGCTGCTGGGGCTTTTATTGTTGAAACTGGTTCGATCATAGAGGGCGTTTTTTCTGTTACTGGCACGCGCTTTCTGCTAAAATCGTGGGCTGCGCGCATGTTTGTGTGCAGGGAAACCTGACGTCCCTTCAAATACTCCCCCTGCTGAATGCTTAAACCAATTTCACTGAGAAGATGACCAACCGCTCCTTTTCAGACAAAGACCGCTGGCTATTGCCCGAAGGCATCGAGGAAGTTCTGCCGCAGCAGGCCGCGCATCTGGAGCGCTTGCGGCGCGATTTGCTCGATTTGTTCCATAGCTGGGGATACGAGCTGGTTCTACCGCCGCTGATCGAATATCTCGAATCGCTATTGATCGGCACCGGTGACGATCTCGATGTGCAGACGTTCAAGCTCATCGACCAGTTGACGGGGCGCCTGATGGGCGTGCGCGCCGACATGACACCGCAGGTGGCGCGCATCGATGCGCATCGCCTGAAGCGCGAGGCGCCGACCCGTCTGTGCTACATGGGCACCGTATTGCGCACCTATCCCGACGGGTTTGCGCGCACCCGCAGTCCGTTGCAGCTTGGCGCCGAGCTCTATGGTCATGCCGGCATCGAGAGCGATGTCGAAGTGTTGCACCTGATGGTGGAAACGCTGGCCGTGACCGGGATAAAGCAGGTGCACATCGACCTCGGCCATGTCGGCATTTTCCGCGCCCTGGCGCATGACGCCGGACTCGATGACGAACTGGAAATGGCTCTGTTCGATGCCTTGCAGCGCAAGGCCAGGGCGGAGATCGAGGAGCTGCTCGATCGGACCGTGCTCGATGAGCCGCAACGCCGCATGTTGACCGCGCTGGTCGATCTCAACGGCGGCGAGGAGGTGCTGGAGGAAGCCAGTGTGGTGTTCAGGGGCGCGGGTTCGCGGGTGCTGGCCGCGCTCGATAACTTGCGGAAAATCGCCTCCGAGGCGGCCCGCCGCATGCCCTCCATCCCTCTGCATTTCGATCTTGCCGAGTTGCGCGGTTATCACTATCAGACCGGCGTGGTATACGCGGCTTTCGTTCCCGGCCATGGTCAGGAGATCGCGCGTGGCGGGCGCTATGACGATATCGGCAAGGTGTTCGGCCGAGCCAGGCCCGCCACCGGGTTCAGCACCGATCTCATGACGCTGATTTCGCTGAGCGCGCAAACCCCTTATCAGACGCGGGCGATCCTGGCGCCTGGTGACGATGATCCCGCATTGCAGAACAAGGTGAGCGAGTTGCGCGGTCGCGGTGAAAGAGTTATCCACGCTTTGCCTGGCGCGGCTGGCGACGTGCAGGAAATCGGCTGCGACCGCATGCTGGAACGGCGCGATGGTCAGTGGACGGTTGTACCGTTATGAATATGGTGGTCTTGGTGGATCGCCATCGAAACTCAAAATCCGGGAAATAAGCATGGGTAAAAATGTCATTGTTATCGGTACCCAATGGGGCGACGAAGGTAAAGGCAAGATCGTCGATCTGCTGACCGATCGTATCAGTGCCGTGGTGCGTTTTCAGGGCGGGCACAATGCGGGTCATACCTTGGTCATCGACGGCAAGAAGACCGTGCTCCATCTGATTCCTTCGGGGATACTGCGCGATAACGTGGAGTGCCTGATCGGCAATGGCGTCGTGTTGTCACCCGAGGCGTTGCGAACCGAGATCGAAATGCTCGAAAGCCGCGGTGTCCCGGCGCGCGCGCGTCTGAAAATCAGCGAAGCCTGCCCACTGATTCTGCCTTATCACATCGTGCTCGATAAAGCCCGCGAAGCGGCGCGCGGCAAGGCGGCTATCGGCACCACCGGCCGCGGCATCGGGCCGGCCTACGAGGACAAGGTGGCACGGCGCGCCCTGCGCCTGGGCGATCTGTTCCATCGTGAACGCTTCGCTGCCAAGCTTGGCGAGGTACTGGATTATCACAATTTCGTCCTCCAGCATTACTTCAAAACCGAACCAGTCGATTTTCAGCAGACGCTCGATCAGTCGCTGGCGCTGGCCGACTATCTCAAGCCGATGGCGGCGGATGTACCGGAACTACTGTACCAGTATCGGCGGCGCGGCGAGAGCGTATTGTTCGAGGGCGCGCAAGGGGCTTTACTGGATGTCGATCACGGCACCTATCCTTTCGTCACGTCCTCCAACACCACGGCGGGTGGCGCGGCCACCGGCAGCGGCGTCGGGCCGCGCGATTTCGATTATGTCCTGGGCATCACTAAGGCCTATACCACGCGCGTTGGTTCGGGGCCGTTTCCCACCGAGCTGTTTGACGAGATGGGCGAGCACCTTTCCAGGCGCGGCCACGAGTTTGGCTCCACCACCGGACGGGCGCGACGTTGTGGCTGGTTCGACGCCGTGGCGCTGCGGCGCACATTGCAGGTCAACAGCGTGTCCGGTCTGTGCATCACCAAACTCGATGTGCTGGACGGACTCGACACCATCCGCATTTGCGTTGGCTACCACTGCAACGGCGAGGAGCGCGAAACACCGCCAGTAGGTGCGGAGGCGTTTGCCAATTGCCAGCCGGTTTACATCGATATGCCCGGCTGGCAAGAGTCCACAGTCGGCATCAAGTATTACGACGAACTTCCCGCCAATGCCCGTGCCTATCTCAAGCGCATCGAGGTGATTGTCGAAACACCCATCGACATCATTTCCACCGGCCCGGATCGCGCGGATACCATCGTGTTGCGGCATCCGGTCGAGTGAGCCAGAGCCTCACTCCCGCCCGAACCGCAAAACCTTCCGAGCCGTGTCGCTGACGCGGCCCACGGCCTGGGCGAGGTCCATGCTGAGGATCACGCCGGTGTCCTTGTCGTTGTAGGTGATGCCAAGATCGAAGCGGTTGCGATAGTGCAGCATCACGCCATAGCGTATGTCCTTGGTGGCGGCGCGGTCGGCGTAGCTGGCCAGCACCGACCATCCCAGGCCGTCCTTCATTTCACCCGTATCTTCCCAGCGCCAGCGGTTGTAGCCGAACATCTCGATGTAGACAACGGGCTTGAATTGCTGGCCGTCAGGCGCGGTTCCGACGTATTCCAGGCCGACGTTCGGGTGCAATACGATCCATTGCGAAACCGGCGGTGGAAGGAAACCGAGTTTGTTGCCATGGGCATCTTCCGGGCGCGGGTCGTGTTTCTTCAGCCATATACCGTTCATGGCCAGTTCCCAGGGATATTGAAACAAAGCTTCGTCGAAGTAGGCGTCCCACTGGCGGTCGCGGCGCCGGGCGTCGGCATAATGGACGTCGATAACGGGCCGCGAATAGTAGCTCAGGCTCCTTTCCACCAGCCGGACGTGGCGCAGGATATCCTGGGCGGCGGTGTATATCTGCTGACAGTCCGGCCCCGGCGGCAATGCCGGACAGGCGGTGTCGATGAAGCCGGCGAAGGGTGGGAGTGGTGCAGCGGCAGAGATAGGGCCTCAGCCGCCGTACACTCGTTTCACCACCCGCGCGATCGCCGCCGCGCCGGCTTCCAGTTCCTCCTCGGTGGCGGTGAGGCTGATGCGCAAGCATTGCCGCTTGTGCGGCCAATCCTCGTTTAGGCCGGGGAAGAAGGGTTCGCCGGGCACGACGAAGACATGTTCCCGCTTGATGAGCTGGTACAGCGCCTTGTCGGTGATCGGAAGGTTTTTCAGCCACAGCCAGGCGAAGATCGCGCCTTCGGCTTTGTGCAGATACCAGGGTACGTCGTCCGGCATTTCGCGGTCGAAGGCGGCGGTCA
>SBBG01000002.1 GCA_005240065.1 Gammaproteobacteria bacterium
CTGCAAGTCGCCGGACTGCGGCATGGCGTTGCCGGATTTCGAGATGCGCGCGCCGACGATGACCTCGCTGGCATTCGACAACTTCATGGTCGGCATGGCGGCCATCGAATCATCCAGCGAAAACCGCAAGGGCAGATCCTTGGCCTGGGCGCGCATGATCGCCAGCGGCATACGCGGCCCTTGCGCGGCGCGGGCGAAGATGAACACCGTATCATCAGGCGCAATCTTGCCGGCCAGCGCCGGGGCGAGATTCACTACTCCGTCCACCGCCACCCCGGCAGCGGCCGGTGCGGCTTGGGCTGGCGCCGGCCGGCCGGAAGCCAGCCCACGCGCTTCTTCGATATTGGAAGCCATGGTATTGGCAACCTCGGAGCCTGGCGGCAGCAGTTTCAGCAACCGCTCCCAATAACCGACCGCCGCCGTAAAGTTACCCGCCTCGAATTCCGCCGTACCGGCCAGCCAGAGCGCCTTCTGGTTATTCGGATCGGCCTGTATCGCGCGCTTGATCAGCGCGATGGATCGCTCGTCCAGCCGCTCGCCGTTGGCCATCGCCATCGAATCGGCGTAATCGGCCAGAAGCTGAGCATCATTGGGCGCCAGTGCCGCAGCTTTGGAAAAAGCCTCGGTTGCCTCGTCGTGGCGAGCCAGCGCATACAGCGAACGGCCCAACACCGTCCAGCCCTCGGCGTCTTGCGGGTTCTGCTTCAGACGTTCGATGAGACGGCCGATCATCATTTCGATCCTGGCCGGGTCGTCAGCATGTTGTTCCGCCGTGGCGGCGGCCTGCGCCTTGGCCATCGCCTCAGGAGAGAGGACATCGGGATTGCCTAGCTTGAAATAGAGCAATACGGTGAAGACCGGGACAACAACACCGACCACCGCCGCCGTGATGCGTCCGGTGCTGGATGCCCCCTGTTTCACCGCCGAAGGAGGGGGTGCAGCGGCGGATTGCTCCGCCTCGACATCTTCCAGCAGGCGCTGCTCCAGTTCGCGGCGGCCCTGGGCATACAGCTCGGGCTGCACCATGTCATTGCGCAGATCGTTCTCCAGTTCGACAAGCTGATCGCGGTAAATGGAGGTATTGATCGCCTTGCGTTCCGTCGCTTCTTTCTTTTCCTTGT
Organism: Gammaproteobacteria bacterium; assembly: GCA_005240065.1. Lineage (GTDB taxonomy): Bacteria > Pseudomonadota > Gammaproteobacteria > Ga007554 > SBBG01. The sequence goes on from SBBG01000002.1 coordinate 1,122, forward strand.
TACTAAGCTGCAATAGCGGGGGCAATACGAAAAGCAGGGCGGCGATGATGAAACACGCCGCCACAATCCAAAAAACAGTCATGCCTTGGTCTCTCCCGCCTCTTCATTCACCCCGCCATTCAATAGCGCTGCGGCGCGCTTGCGCTGTTCATCCGTCAGCGCCGCATCAGCGATACGTTTTCGGCGGCGCGCCAAGCTGACAAACAGCGCCACCGCACCGGTCACGGCCAGTATCAACGGGCCGAACCACAGCAGCGCGGTGGTCGATTTGACGGGCGGACGGTAGCGCACGAAATCGCCATAGCGCGCCACCAGATAATCCACCACCTCGGCGTCGCTCTTGCCTTCCTTCATGAGGTCACGCACCTCACGGCGCAGATCGGCAGCCAGCTCGGCATGGGAATCGGCCAGCGACTGGTTCTGGCACACCAGGCAACGCAGCTCGGCGGACAGCGCCATGACACGCTTTTCCAATACCGGGTCCTCAACCATCGGCTGGGCCTCGCCAGCCGTTACCGCCAGGGGCGCAAGAACCAGCATCATAATGAGGAAAAAGCTTTTCATGATTTTTCCAGCTCCTTCACCATAGGCAGAATCTTGCCCTGCAGCGCCTCCGCCGTCACCGGCCCAATATGCTTGTAGCGGATGACGCCCTGACGGTCGATGACGAATGTTTCCGGTACACCGTACACGCCAAAGTCGATGCCCACCCGGCCGTCGTTGTCGAAAGCGCTCGTCACGTAGGGATTGCCGAACTGCGCCAGCCAGTTCACGCCGTCTTCGCGCTTGTCCTTGTAATTGAGACCATAGATCGGCACCGCCCCGGTACGCGACAGTTCCATCAGCACCGGATGCTCCTGGCGGCACGACACGCACCAGGATGCCCAGACATTAAGCAACCACACCTTACCACGCAAATCGGCGGGACCGATTTGTTGGTTGGGGTCGTGCAACTGGGTCAGGCGAAAATCCGGCGCGGCCTTGTTGATCAACGGCGAAGGCAGCGCCTCGCGCTTGCCTTCCGGCTGATTGAGTGCGACCAGAAAAATCCCCGCCAAAGCGAGAAAACCGACCAGCGGCACAAGGAAGCGCAAACGCAACATCAAGACTTGCCCTCCATCTCCGCCACTGGTACGGAACCCAGCGCCGACGCGGGCTTCAATCCCGCCTTGGCCTTGTTGGCATCCGCATCGGTTTCGCCTTGTTGTGCTTTCGCCTTGCGCGGCGCCAGCCGGTAACGGCGATCGGTCATGGCGACAAAGCCACCCAGCGCCATGAAGAACGTCCCGCCCCAGATCCAGTCGACGAACGGCTTATAATAGATACGCACACTCCATGCCCCGTTGCTCACCGGCTCACCCAGCGACACGTAAAGATCGCGGAACAGACCAGTGTCGATAGCCGCTTCGGTCATCGGCATCTGCTGCTGCGCATGATAAATGCGCTTTTCCGGGTGCATCACCTGGATTTCCTTGCCATCCTTGCTCACCTGGATGTAGCCGCGACTGGCCCGGTAATTGGGACCATCGACATCCACCACGCCATCAAAGCGGAAAGCGTAGCCGCCAATGGTTGCGGTATCGCCGATATCCATGCGCACATCCTTCTCGGTCTCGTACCCCTTGACCAGAGTGACGCCGATGACGAACACCGCCACGCCAAGATGCGCCAGCAGCATGCCGTAATAACCGCGCGGCTGGGCGGCCAGCTTGGTCCATACTGTGTCGGAGCCCTGCGGCTTGCCGACACGGGTCCACAGGTTATAAACGGAGGTGGTGATGATCCACGCCGCCATCAACAGGCCCAGGCTAACCAGCGGATACCACTGTCCCATGATGAACGGCAGCGCCACCGCCGTCACCACGCTGACAGCGAACGCCCAGCGCAGCCGCACCGCCAATTCCGGCAGGTTGGCCTGCTTCCAACGCGCGATCGGCCCCAGCCCCATGAGAAAGACCGCCGGCGCCATCAGCGGCAGGAACACCGTATCGAAATAGGGCGGACCGACCGAGATCTTGCCCATATCCAGCGATTCGAGCACCAGCGGATACAGCGTGCCCAGCAACACCGAACCGGCGGCCACAGTGAACAACACGTTATTGGTGAGCAGCATGGACTCGCGCGACACCAGACCGAAGCTGCCGCCCAGCCCCACCTTGGGGGCGCGCCAGGCGTAGAGCAACAGCGAGCTGCCGATCACGATCACCAGGAAGGCCAGAATGAACATGCCGCGCTCAGGATCGGAGGCGAAGGAATGCACCGAAGTCAGCACACCCGAGCGCACCAGGAAGGTGCCGAGCAGGCTGAGCGAAAAGGCGAAGATCGCCAGCAGCACCGTCCAGCTCTTGAAGCCACCACGCTTTTCCGTCACCGCCAGCGAATGGATCAGCGCCGTGCCGACCAGCCAGGGCATGAACGAGGCGTTTTCCACCGGATCCCAGAACCACCAGCCACCCCAACCCAGCTCATAGTAGGCCCACCAGCTCCCGAGACCGATGCCGATGGTCAGAAAACACCAGGCAACCGTGGTCCAGGGCCGCGACCAACGCGCCCAGGCGGCGTCGAGCTTGCCGGACAGCAGCGCGGCGATGGCGAAAGCGAAGGCCACGGAGAATCCGACGTACCCCATGTAAAGCATCGGAGGGTGAATCACCAGACCGGGGTCCTGCAGAAGGGGATTCAGATCGCGCCCTTCGGGGGCGGCGGGAATCAAGCGCTGAAAGGGATTGGAGGTGAACAACATGAACATCAGAAAACCGACGCTGACCAGGCCCATCACGCCCATCACACGGGCAACGATGTCCGCCGGCAGATGGCGGCTGAACAGCGTCACCGCCACCGTCCACAGCGCCAGGATCGTCACCCATAGCAGCAGCGAGCCTTCATGACCACCCCACACCGCCGACAGGCGGTATTCCATCGGTAACAGGGAGTTGGAATTAGTGGCAACGTAGAGAACGGAGAAATCGTTGACGGAAAAGGCATACATCAGACAGCCGAAGGCGATCACCACAAACAGTGCCTGACCTTGCGCCACCGGCCTTGCCAGCGCGATCCAGCGATCAATGCCGCGTTGCGCGCCGATGAGGGGCAGCGTACCTTGCACCACGGCCAGCGCCAGCGCGATGATCAGCGCCATATTGCCGATTTCTGGAATCATTATTTTGCCTCTTTAAACATGGAGAATGGACGAACGTCCCAGGATATTATTGTTGATTATTGGCTAACCGTCGCACCCGCCTTGGCTGCAGCGTTCTTACCCTCATCCAGGGCCTTTTTCACTTCCGGCGGCATATAATTTTCATCATGCTTGGCCAGTACTTCCTCGGCGCGGAACACTCCGCTCGTCTCCAGCTTGCCCTGCGCCACCACACCCTGCCCTTCCTTGAACAAGTCTGGGAGGATGCCTTTATACGTAACGGGAATGGTCTTGTGCATATCCGTCACCACGAAATGCACTGTCAAACCATCGTCCTCACGCTTGAGGCTGCCCTTTTCAACCAATCCGCCAAGGCGGAAAGCGCGACCCTCGGGGGCTTCTTTTGCCAGCACCTGGGTAGGACTGAAAAAAAACACCATATTGTCATTGAAGGCATTCATCACCAACGCGGCGGCGCCGGCCAGCCCGGTCAACCCGGCGATGACGAACGCCAGGCGTTTATGTCTGGACTTCATTGGACTTGCTTACCTCGGCGGTTACCCGATTAGTACGACTCAAACGCTGCAATAAAGTTCGCTTTCTGCGCAACAACAGCACTACTTCAACCACCATGCACAGCGCGGTCACGCCATAGGAACCCCACACGAACGGGGCATAGCCGCCCATGGCCAGAAATTCGGACAGACTTGACCAATTACTCATCTTGACCTGCCCACCGCTTGGGCCACCCACTCGCTGTTGCGCTCCCGCTCAAGAATCTCACAACGCACTCGCATCAGCGCCACTGCGATGGTATACATCCAGAACGCGAATGTCAGCAAGATCATCGCGGTAAACATGCTCGCCGCCATGGTCGGCGCTTTGGTCACGGTGATCGAAGCCCCCTGGTGCAGGGTATTCCACCACTTCACCGAGAAATAAATGATCGGGATATTCACCACCCCCACCAGTGCCAGCACGGCGGAAGCCCGCGCGGCGCGGCGCGGCTCGTCGATGGCGGCCTGCAACGACAGGAAGCCGATGTAGAGGAACAGCAGGATCAGTTCGGAGGTAAGACGTGCATCCCACACCCACCATGTACCCCACATTGGCTTGCCCCACAGCGCGCCGGTCCACAGCGCCAAAAAGGTGAACATCGCACCGGTCGGCGCCAGCGCCGAAGCCATCATCGACGACAAGCGCGAATTGAGCACCAGCCCCATACCGGCATAACCCGCCATTACCACATAGATGAACATCGACATCCACGCCGCCGGGACGTGAATAAACATGATGCGGTAAGACTCGCCCTGCTGGTAGTCCGGCGGCGCGACGAAAAACCCGAAGTACAGCCCCGGCAGGGTAAACGCCACCGCCAGCACTGTAAACCACGGGATCATCTTTCCGATCAGCGGGTAAAAAGCCTGCGGCGAGGAGTATTTAAACCAGTTGATTTTAGGCATAAAAAAGTAACTATTCCATCGAAATCCGCAATGCGGCCCCGGCCGCCCACGGCGCCAGGATCAGCGCGCCCAGCAGGAACGCCCCGAGCAACGACAAATGCGCCTGCGCGCCCAGGCCGGACATCGCCGCATCCACGCCGCCCGCGCCGAAGATCAGCACCGGGATGTACAACGGCAGCACCAGCAGTGATACCAGCACTCCGCCGCCTCGCACTCCCAGCGTCAAACCCGCGCCGATCGCACCGATCAGGCTCAACACCGGCGTCCCAACCAGGAGCGAGACAGCCAAAATCAGCAATCCCTCCGGCGGCAGATCATACTGCACCCCCAGCAGGGGCGCTATCAGCACCAGCGGCAGGCCGGACACCAGCCAGTGCGCGAATACCTTGCCCAACACCAGCACCGGCAACGGCTGCGGCGTGAGCAGCATCTGCTCCAGCGTGCCATCCCGGTAGTCGGCAGAAAACATCCGCTCCAGCGATAGCATGGAAGCCAGCAGCGCCGCCACCCACACCACACCGGGCGCCATTATGCGCAGCGTCGCCATTTCCGGCCCGATGCCGAGCGGGAAAAGACTCACCACTATGACGAAAAAAAACAGCGTGGTCAAAACATCCGCGCGGCGGCGCATCGCCAGCGTCAGATCACGCGCCACGATACAACGGAAGGCGCCCCACAGGCTGAAATCAACGGATCCGGCGCGATTCATTCGTCAATTCAAATGGATGCGCCGTACCGTACCGGCCGGGATATCCACCTCCTGATGGGTCGTCAAAACGACCATGCCCCCATTATGCAAATGTTCGCTTAACAATTGCTGAACCATTTTCACCGCCGTCACATCCAGCGCGGTAAACGGCTCGTCCAGAATCCACAACCGGGTCGGGCACAGCAACAGGCGAGCCAGCGCCACGCGGCGTTTTTGCCCCTGCGACAACACCTTGGCGGGTAGATCCTCACGCCCCGCCAGCCCCATCCGGTCCAAGGCGTCAAGCAGACCGTCCTCGGCGCTGTCGCCGCCAGCCAGTTGCACCGCGACGCGCAGATTCTCCAGCGCCGTCAACTCCTCCTTGATACCCGCCAGATGGCCGAAATAGGTCATCTCCTTGCAATAATCCTCGCGCAAACTACGGATACTCTCGCCATTCCAGCGGATCTCCCCTTCGGCGGGCGCGGCCAAGCCACACAGCATGCGCAGCAAACTGGTCTTACCGCTGCCATTCGGGCCATGCACATGCAACAGCTCGCCGGGCTGCACGGAGAAATTCATCCCCGCAAACAACCGGCGGTCACCCCGCACACACTCAAGATTGGAGACTTCCAGCATCGACCAGGCTCACGCGCCTAAAAGATTTCGATTATACATAAGAGAGGGGATGGGTTGGAAATACGATATTGTGCCGGACACGGCACTTCCTACTATTCTCTGAGGAACGCCCCCTACGGAAACCTCGCCAGACGAAACCCCGTCGCGCTATCATTCATATCCACACCCTGGGAACCCCGCGCTGCAGAACGGAGAGAGGACGCCGGGCTGTCCCAGCCGCCGCCGCGCACCACCCGCGCGCTACAATCGCCGCCTTGCCAAACCCGGCCGTCAGGCGGCGCGCCGGTGTAATCTGGATGCCAGCAATCCGCTACCCACTCCCAGACGTTGCCATAGACATCGTGCAACCCCCACGGGTTAGGTTTTTTCTTGCCCGCCGGGGCTGTACCCACATCACCCTGCCCGCCGAACCAGGCATGTTGCGGCAAGGCATCTGCGTTATCGCCAAACCAGTAAGCGCCATCACCACCCGCGCGTGCGGCGTATTCCCATTCCGCTTCGGAGGGCAGCCGGTATTTATTGGTGTTTTCCTTGAGATTGAGTTTTTGTATGAATTCCTGCACCTGCAACCAGTTGACCTGATCCACCGGCCGGCGCGGGTCCTTGTAACGGCTGGGGTTATAGCCCATCACCGCCACCCATTGCGCCTGGGTCACCTCATGCGTAGCCATCAGAAACGGCAGGATCATCACGCTGCGCGCCGGCAATTCGCTGGCGGCGCCTGGCCCGGCGCTGGAAGCACGTCCCATGGTGAAATCACCGCCCGGGATGGGAGCCATACGCATGCCTATGGAGTTGGTCACGGCCTCCTCTCCCGGTGCCGCCGCCGGGAGGGCCGCGCTTTGTGACACATCACGGGGGGAGGTATCCCGGATGCTCATCGCCCAAGTTAATATCAGCGCCACGCCGATGACCGACGCCACCGCCACCGCCAGCAGGGAAACTTCAGA
>SBBG01000042.1 GCA_005240065.1 Gammaproteobacteria bacterium
ATCAATGGGATGCGCAAAAAGCCAATACCGGCGCAGGCGGTGAAAACGAGGGGGCAACCCTGCCGCCAGGCTCCTATCCGGCGGACAAATCACCGTATGGCGTGTATGACATGGCGGGCAATGTCTCAGAATGGGTTGCCGACTGGTACCGGCCTTATCCCGGCGCCACCTACCGGCATGAAGCCTTCGGCGAAGTACACAAAGTCATCCGCGGCGGCGGGGCGGGCGAGGGTCACTACGCACTGAGTTCCTTTTATCGTGCCTCACGCCGCGCGCACGCCGAGCCTTCTGCCGTCAGCACCGATGTCGGATTTCGCTGTGCCGCCGATGTGCGATAATCCCGACGCCCCAACTGGAAACTTGATGAAAATGTGATACGATCCGATAAAGACAGGGAAGAGGGCCGCGCCCTCCTTTAGTCAATGAATTGAACCATATCTCAAGGAGAACATAGATGGAAAAACTTCGCCGTATCGCCAAACCTGTCAGCCACTTCGTCATCGTCGCCTTCCTTTGGCTGGGCGTTCAGCTTCCCGCCGCCCACGCCGGGATCGTCGGCACCGAAGCGATCATGAGCGGCGCCCAGGCCGAGCAGGACCGGCAACGCATCGCCGCCGTGCTGGAGCGGGCCGATGTGCGGGAACAACTGACAGCCTACGGCGTGAGCCCCGAACAGGCCAAGTCGCGCGTAGACAGTCTCACCGACGCCGAAGTCCATACGCTGGCCGGCAAGATCGACCAGCTCCCGGCGGGCGGCGACAGTGTCCTGGGCATCCTGTTCGCGATATTCATCGTCCTGCTGATCACCGATATTCTGGGCCTGACCAGCATCTTCCCCTTCGTCAAGCACAGGCGATAAACCGCCATGTTCCGGCAAGGACCGCCCGGATCGCTCCGGGTGGTTTTTCTAATGGCGGCGATGCTGCTCCTCGTCGCATGCGCCTCGCCGCAAAGCGACCGGCTGCTGAAATCACCGCAGACATTCCCGCCACCGGTCGAGCTGACCGGCACGCCATTTTTCCCCCAGGAAGATTTTCAGTGCGGCCCTGCGGCCTTGGCCACGGTGCTGAACTGGGCGGGCGCCAGCACCACTCCCGAAGCCCTGGCTCCACAGGTCTATTTGCCGGAACAGCAAGGCAGCCTGCAAATCGAGCTGGTAGCAGCGACGCGGCGTCACGGGCGCGTGCCCTATGTCATCGAACCGCGCATGGAAACCTTGCTGGCCGAAGTGGCAGCCGGCCATCCGGCGCTGGTGCTGCAAAATCTGGGGCTGAGCTGGCTTGCGCGCTGGCATTATGCGGTGGTGATCGGATTCGATCTGGCGCGTAATGAAATCATTCTGCGTTCCGGACGAAACGAACGGCACGTCATGTCGTTGCAGTCGTTCGAGCACACCTGGCAACGCGGCAACCACTGGGCCATGCTGGCGCTACCCCCCGGCCGCCTGCCCGCCAGCGCCGAGGAAGCGGCCTGGCTGCAAGCCGTCACCGGACTGGAACGGGCGCAACGCTGGCAGGAAACCAAAACGGCCTATGAAACGGCGCTGTCGCGCTGGCCGGACAGCGTTGCGGCGCGTATGGGGCTGGGCAATAGCCTCTATGCGATGAAAGACCTGGCCGGCGCGGAGCGCGCGTATCGCTATATCACCCTGTCCACACCTTCCTTCGCCCCCGCCTTCAACAACCTGGCCCAGGTGCTTGCCGAGCAGGGCCAGCTCAAACCCGCCGAGCAAGCCGCCCGCCGCGCCGTGAGCCTGGGTGGGTCGCTGGAAGCAACGTATCAGGAAACTTTGCGGCAGGTGCTCGACCGGCTTGGCGTGGCAGCAAAGCGATAGCCACCGGAGAACCCCGAAAAACTCCATCCCTGGAATTTTTCAGGGTAAACACCTCAGGCGGATTGCCAGTTCGCCGCGATCACCGGCTGCAACGCCGCCTGCATCTCCGGCGACAAGGTGAGCTGCCCCGCCGACGGCGGCGCGAAAGCGGCCATGGCGTTGACCAGGTTCTCTACCTGGCTTTCCAGAAGTACCGAGCCATTAGAGATCTGGAATCTGTCGATCCTGTAATCATTACCCAAATACCAATCCTGTAATGTAACCTGATCGAAAGTACCAACGACGCCGACCCGCAAATCGTTACCGTTTTTGCTGAACCAGAGCTGATCAACTGCGATGTCAGCGCTAAATAGCACCTTGTCATCCGTACTCAAGGCATCGTGGTTGCGTATCTGATCCTGCCCGGATCCGCGACCGAACAGATAGGTATCGTTACCCAGACTACCATCCAGCATATTGGCCGCACTGTTCCCGGAAAGAACATTATCGAGGCTGTTTCCCATGCCGGTAATCGCCATGGTACCGGTGAGAGTCAGGTTCTCCACGTTGTCAGGCAGGGAATAAGTGATCGAACTCTGTACGGTATCGATGCCCTCGTTCGCAAGCTCGGTGACGTTATCCCAGTCATTGCCGAGGATGTAGACATCGTTTCCCGCTCCGCCCAGCAACTGATCAAGTCCTGCGCCGCCGTCCAGGGTGTCGTTGCCTTCGCCTCCCGTCAGCGTATTGGCCAGGTAATTTCCAACCAAAACGTTATCGAGCGCATTACCTGTGCCGCTGGACTGTAAGTAGCTCATCAAAATGAGATTTTCTATGGACGGTCCCAAAACATAAGTGAAATAGTTGATAGAACTTATCACAGTATCAGTGCCTTCGTTGGCATACTCGGTGACGACATCCGTGATATCGTCTACGCCATAAGTGTCGTCACCCGATCCGCCTATCAGATTATCGACACCTCCGTTGCCCCGCAACGTATCGTTGCCCGCGCCACCGATCAGCGTATTGCCTCCTCCATCCCCAATCAGCACATTATCGAGTGCGTTACCCGTTCCGTTGAGCCCCACACCGGTCAATTCAAGATTTTCAACGTTGGAGCCCAGGGTATAGCTGATCGAGCTCAATACAGTATCCATACCTTCGTTGACATTCTCGGTGACAACATCACCGGTATTATCCACCACGTAGGTATCATCGCCTGTTCCACCCATCATCTTGTCCGCACCCGCGCCCGCCTCCAACGAGTCATTACCCGCACCGCCCGTCAGCGTATTAGCCGCACTGTTCCCAACCAGCATGTTATCCAACGCATTGCCTGTACCGTTGATCGCCGCAGTACCGGTCAGGGTGAGACCTTCAACATTCGCGCTCAAAGTATAGGTAATCGAGCTCTGCACGATATCCCAACCTTCGTCGGCATTCTCTGTGACGATATCCCCGCTGTTATCCACCACATAGGTGTCATAACCTGCTCCGCCTTTCAACTGGTCCGCGCCCGTGCCGCCATTCAGCGTATTGTTTGCGCTGTTTCCGATCAGGATGTTGCTGAGAGAGTTTCCCCTGCCATTGATCGTCGCGCTACCCGTCAGAGTGAGATTTTCAACATTGGAACCCAAGGTATAGGTGATCGAGCTCTGTACGGTATCCGTGCCTTCGTTAGCATTCTCGGTAACGACATCGCCGGTATTATCCACCACATACGTGTCATTGCCCGTCCCGCCGGTCAACTTGTCCGCACCCGCGCCGCCGTTCAACGTATCGTTTCCGGCGCCGCCCGTCAGCGTGTTGATCGCGCTGTTCCCGATCAGGACGTTATCGAGGGTATTGCCGGCGCCGTTGATCGCGGTTGTGCCGGTCAACGTGAGGTTCTCGACATTGGCGCCCACGGTATAGGTGATCGAACTCTGCACGGTGTCCGTACCTTCGTTCGCCAACTCGGTGACGACATCGCCGGTATTGTCCACTACGTAAGTGTCATTACCCGTCCCGCCGGTCAACTTGTCCGCACCCGCGCCACCGTTCAGCGTGTCATTGCCGGCACCGCCGGTCAGCGTATTGACCGCGCTGTTGCCAACCAGCACGTTATCGAGGGCGTTGCCCGTGCCATTGATCGCGGTGGTACCGGTCAGTGAGAGGTTCTCGACGTTGGCGCCCAGAGCGTAGGTGAGCGAACTCTGCACGCTATCCGTACCTTCACCGGTATTTTCGGTGACGACGTCGCCGGTATTGTCCACGACATAGACGTCGTTACCTGCGCCGCCCCGCATCTGATCAGCGCCTGCACCGCCATCGAGCAGGTCGTTGCCCGCGCCGCCACCAAGAATATCATTGCCCGCCAGGCCATAGAGCTTGTCGTTGGCTATCCCGCCCGTCAGCGTGTCCGCGGCGCTCGTACCATTCAGGGTCACACCGGCCACAACCGTCAGCACGAAATCATCGCTTGCCAGCATACTGGTTGGATCGACGGCATTGACACGAATCGACCAGTTCCCCGCACCCCCCAAAGGTATGCTACCGGTGAACGTGCGGCTGGCGGCATCGAAGGTGATCCACGACGGCAGGGGGCTGCCATCTGACAGGGTTGCGTTATATGCCAGCACCTCTCCGGCATCCACCTCTGTGAAGGTGCTCGCCGGAATCTGATAGCTGAATGCGGATTCCTCGGCCATCGCCTGGTCGGGAATCGGGATGCTCAGCACGGGCGGGTGATTGACCGTGATCCGGCTTTGCAGCGCCACCGCGTCCCACACCGTGCCATCGGTGAACGCCATCTGCTCGATCCGATAAGCCGCGTCAGTGAACCAATCCTTGATCGTCAGCGTGTCCGTCGTCCCGGCGATCGAAATCACCAGATCGGCCGACGTGGGCTGCATACGGGTAAGCTTGATGTCTCCGGGCGACACGCTCGATGTCATCCTGATGGTGTCGATGTTTCCTGGAGCGTTGTCGCGATCATGGATCACATCCTGACCGCCGCCCTTGCCAAACAGGTAGATGTCATTACCCGTACCGCCGTTGAGCAAATCGTTACCGCCGGCGCCATCCAGGGTGTCATCACCGGCGCCAGTCATGATCACGCTGTCCGCATTGGTCGCCAGGATGCTATCCGCCCCGGCGGAGCCCGCCTGCGCGTCCTGGAGCCCATAGGCCGATCCGTCGCCAAACTCCACGCGCTCGACTTTCGATTGGGGATAGGAGTACCAGTACTCGATACTCACCGAGTCCTGCCCATTGACGTTCTGGAACACCAGGTCATCTCCCTGGCGCGACAGACTCAGTTCGTAGGCCGAATAAGCAAAGCGGATCGTATCCTGCTTGCCGGTTCCAGAATCGGAATTGTTGATGGTATCAACGCCGTGTCCGGCGTTGAATACATAAACATCGCTTCCGCCGCCTCCAGTCAGGCGGTCATTACCTTCTCCGCCATCGAGAACGTCCGCTTGATTACCTCCATAAATACTGTCATCTCCAGCATCTCCGCGGAGGGCGTTATTTCCGTTTCCGCCAAAAATCTGGTCATTGCCCCCACCTCCCCAAATCATGTTCGCGGAGGAATTTCCGTACAGGTTGTTATCTTGCGCCCCGCCCACCAGATTCGAAGCGAGCAGCGCGTCTTCCAGCGACACATTCTCGATATTGGCAAAGCTGGCCAGATCATAAGTGCCCGTATTCCCTGACATGATTTTTACGGTATCAATACCTTCATCGGCCAATTCGACCACCGAATCTCCCGCACCCAGCAGGTAAGTATCATTCCCCTTGCCGCCACCCAGCACATTCGCCGCCGTATTTTGCGAACCGTCGAGCACATTGTTCAGTTCGTTGCCATAACCATTGATCTGCGTCGCGCCCATCAAGGTCAATTTTTCCACATAAGCGCCGAGCGTGTAGCTGATATGGCTGCGCACCTCGTCTAGATTCATCCCGGATGACGAGGCGACGACCTTGTCTCCCGCATTGTCCACGACAAACACCACGCTATCCGATCCTCGTGCAATCATGGTATCCGCCCCGGCGCCTCCATCGAGGGTATCACCAGCAATACCCAACCAAAATCCGCCTCCTCCTCTGCTCATCAATGTATTGTCCAATGCATTGCCTATAGCCGATACGTTGTAATCGGGACTTCTTCCACTACCGTCATTAAGGACAAAATTTTCCACATTGTCGGGCAACACTCCTCCCCAAGGGTTCATCCATGTGTCAACACCCTCGCCGGCGTTTTCCACGATGGTTTCCACGTTTTTGTAGACGTCATCGCCGACACCGCCGTAGGCCACATCAACTCCATCGCCACCATCCAGAATATCATTACCAACATTGCCTCGAATGACATTGTCCAGTTCGTTACCCGTGCCAGCGATATTCAAAGGGCCTGTCAGAGTGAGGTTCTCGATATTGGCGGGAAGTATGAATGCTCTCGATGCATTTACCGTGTCGATTCCGGCATTAGCCGCTTCAGAGATAGCGTCATACTCGTTGTCCACAACAAAAACATCGTTTGATGCCGTACCCGTCATGGCATTCACGGCCCCAAAGTCTACCCTTGCGGCGATGTCGGCGGCGGTCCATACGGGGCCTGCGCCGTTGTCGAACTCGATGCGTTCGATCTGGTAATCTTCACCCGCAAAGAAGTTGCTGATGATGATCTGATTGGCGCTGCCGTCGATGACCACAACCAACTCATCGCCCGGCCCCATCCAGTCGCTGGTGCGATATAGCGTCACATGCTCGGGTAATACGCCAGACCCAAGCCGCAAAATGTCCTGACTGGATCCGGTGGCATTCGGCTCTTCACCTATCTCGTCCGCGCCATCTCCGCGCCCGAAAAGGTAAATGTCATTGCCTCTGCCGCCAAACATGCGGTCGTTGCCACGTCCGCCATAGAGCGTGTCATTACCGGGTTCTGTAGCGGAGCCTGGCGCATCGATGAGCCAGCCACCGCTATACCCCAGCAATTTGTCATCGCCATCGCCACCTTCCAAAACATCGTTGCCGAAACCACCCTGCAGTTCGTCATTGCCAGCGCCACCTCGCAGGGTATCGTCGCCCCCCATGCCGTTAATACTGTCATCACCGCCCATTCCATCGATCGCGTCTGCGAAATCCAGTCCGGCGAGCGTGTCATCGCTACTTGTCATACGTAGAAGCTTTGCCTGAACGTCGGCAAGTGTCCACGTGGCATCACCGAACTCGATGACATCTACTCTGGTCGCGTTAGTGACGCCTCTAAAATAATCCGCCAGGAGCACACTGGCGCCGGTGGCAAGACCTTTACCGTCCACCAGCCCCAGCCACAAACTGTCGCCTTTCTCCGATGTCCTGACCAGCTTGATTTCCGTGGATGAAATGCCGGGCGCGAACTTCAGGTTGCTGATTTTCCCGGCGGAGGAATTGCTCTCGTAGATTGTGTCGTTACCGCCATCCCGATTGAAAAGATAGGTATCGTTACCCGCCCCGCCATACAGCCTGTCATCGCCCTTGCCACCGTCCAGGATGTCATCCCCGTACTCTCCAAAGAGAACATCGTTGCCCGCGCCACCCTTCAGGGTGTCGGCGCCATCACCGCCTTGCAATGAGTCGTTATCGCCCTCTCCGTAAAGTTCGTCGTCACCCGCCTGACCATACAGCCTATCGGCGCCCTCGCCGCCCATCAAGATATCGGCGCCATTCCCCCCTTGCAGGTCATCGCCGCCTTCATCGCCGGCCAATACGTCATCGCCATCGCCGCCGAACATCAGCTCATTGCCGAGTCCGCCCGAAAGAATATCCTGACCCTCCCCGCCATCCAGGTAGTCGTCGCCATCATCCCCGTAAACAACGTCGTTGCCCGTCTCGCCAAGCAGCGTGTCGGCGCCGGCGCCACCCGACAAGACATCCTCGTCATTGCCGCCGAACAATCTGTCGTCGCCCGCACCGCCCGAAAGAATATCGTTGCCATCGCCGCCTTGCAGTTCATCGATACCCGCCCCGCCCATCAAGGTATCCGCGCCGCCATATCCCTTCAACAGGTCGTTTCCCTCGCCTCCGTCAAGGTAGTCATTACCATGAAATCCGGCCTCCGTATCATCCGCGTCGCCTCCAAGCAGATCATCGCCGGCCCCACCGATCAGCGTGTCCGCTCCGCCCGCACCGACGAGAAGATCGCCGCCCTCCCCGCCATCTAGGTAATCGTCTCCCTGAAATTCCCCGGCAACACCATCACCGTCACCATAAAGTTGATCGTTATCAGCGCCACCCAGGAGAATATCCGAACGCCCGCCGCCGACCAGAACATCGGCTCCAGCATCCCCTTCAAGGAAATCGCTTCCATGCGCATCGGACGAAATATCGCCAGCATCCCCATAGAGGAAATCGTTCCCCGCGCCACCTCGCAGTGTATCGCTCCCGCCGCTGCCGATGAGCTGGTCATCACCCTCCCCGCCATCCAGAACGTCGTTGCCGTGAGCCATGGCCGGCGCCTTGTCAGGGGCGTCATCGCCGAATAGCCGGTCACTGCCGGCTCCACCCTGGAGGGTGTCATCACCCAGGCCACCCTGCAGCACATCAACGCCATCTCCGCCCTCGAAATGGTCATCGCCCACTCCGCCGTCCAATGCATCGTCACCCGTGCCGCCATCGAGAAAATC
>SBBG01000237.1 GCA_005240065.1 Gammaproteobacteria bacterium
GACCAGCGGCACGCCTGCCGTACCTTCCGAGCCCGCCAGCCAGACTACCGCAGCAGCGCCTGCGCCCGCCGCTCCGGCGGCGAGCACCGTTCCGGTGATGAAGGAAAGCGGGTTGCAGACCGGGCAGCGCATCCGTGTCAAGACTGATGTGCTGGATGTCGAGATCGACACTATGGGCGGTGATTTGCGCAAGGCGGATCTGCTGGCTTATCCAGTGAAAGTGGACAAGCCCGGTGAACCGGTGCGCCTGCTCAACGATGCCGAGGCGGATACCTTCATCGCCCAGTCCGGCCTGCTGTCGAGCCGCCCTGCGCCCGACCACCACGCCGCGTTCACCGCCGACAAGACCAGTTACCGGTTGGGGGCGGATGGCGCCAATGAGATCAAGGTGCCGTTGCGCTGGACGGGGCCGGACGGCGTGGCCGTCACTAAGACCTATACTTTCCATCGCGGCAGTTATGTCGTCGATGTCGAACAGACGGTCAGTAACGCTTCGGCGGCGCCGTGGACGGGCCGCCAATACCGGCAATTCCAGCGCCGCGATCCCTCCACCGGCGGCATGCAATTAATCTATACCTATACCGGAGGTGTCCTCTACAGCGCGGATAAAAAGTACGAGAAAATCGCCTTCGACGACATGGCGGAAGAAAATCTCAGCCGTGACATCAAGGACGGTTGGGCGGCGATGATCCAGCATTATTTCCTCGGCGCATGGATACCTAAGGCCGGCGAGTCCAATCATTATTACAGCAAGTCTCTGGGCGACAAACGCTATGTGCTTGGTTTGGCCTCGCCCGAAGCGACGGTTCAGCCCGGGCAAAGCAGCACCTTCAACAGCCGTCTGTTCATCGGCCCGAAATTGCAGGACACGCTGGAAAAGGTCGCGCCCGGCCTGGAGCTGACGGTGGATTACGGTATGCTCACCATCATCGCCAAGCCGCTGTTCTGGCTCATGGAGTGGCTGTACAAGGGGGTGCAGAACTGGGGTTGGTCGATCATTCTGGTGACACTGATCATCAAGCTGGCGTTCTTCAAGCTGTCCGAGACCAGCTATCGCTCAATGGCCAACATGCGCCGTCTCCAGCCCAAGATGACCGCACTCAAGGAGCGCTATGGCGACGACCGGCAGCGTTTCAGTCAAGCGATGATGGATCTGTATAAGAAGGAAAAGGTCAATCCGATGGGCGGTTGCCTGCCCATCCTGGTGCAGATCCCGGTATTTATTGCCCTGTACTGGGTGTTGCTGGAGAGCGTCGAGCTGCGCCAGGCGCCGTTCATGTTGTGGATACAGGATCTCTCCACGCGCGATCCTTATTATGTGTTGCCGCTGCTGATGGGTATATCGATGTTCATCCAGCAAAAGCTCAACCCGCCGCCACCCGATCCGATGATGGCGAAGATGATCAAGCTGATGCCGTTCATCTTCACGCCATTCTTCGCTTTCTTCCCGGCAGGACTGGTGTTGTACTGGGTGGTCAATAATATCCTGTCCATTGCCCAGCAGTGGTACATTACCCGGCGTATGGAGCAGCAGGCCGCCAAGGCGGAGTAGGGCCGGCCGTAGGGTGCGCCGCGCGCACCATTCATTCGATCATGCACAGGGTGCGCATGGCGCACCCTGTGGCGATAAACCCATGAACATCGCCACCGACACCATCGTCGCGCTCGCCACCCCGCCGGGGCGGGGCGGGGTGGGCATCGTCCGCGTCTCCGGGCCGCTGGCGCCGGATATTACGCGCGCCATGCTGGCTGGTGCTGTTCCCGCGCCGCGCCGTGCCGAATATTTGCCGTTTCATGATGCCGATGGCGGTGTGATCGACACCGGCATTGCGCTCTATTTTCCCGCGCCCCATTCCTTCACCGGCGAAGACGTGCTCGAATTGCAGGGCCACGGTGGGCCGGTGGTGCTGGATCTGCTGATCAGGCGCATCCTCGCGTTGGGCGCGCGGCCGGCCCGTCCCGGCGAATTCTCCGAGCGCGCCTTTCTCAACGACAAGATCGACCTGGTGCAGGCCGAGGCCATCGCCGATCTCATCGACAGCGCCTCCGAGCAGGCGGCGCGCGCCGCGTCGCGTTCTTTGCAGGGCGAGTTTTCGGCGCGCGTCAACGAACTCATCGAGCGGCTGATCGCGCTGCGCATGTATGTGGAGTCAGCCATTGATTTTCCCGAGGAGGAAATCGATTTTCTTTCCGAGGGCAATGTCGGTGCGCGTCTCGACGAGATCACCGGCGGCGTGCGACAGGTACTCGATTCCGCTCGCCAAGGCAGCCTGCTGCGCGAGGGCATGACGGTGGTGATCGCCGGCCGCCCCAATGCCGGCAAATCGAGCCTGCTCAATCGCCTCGCCTGCCGCGATGCGGCCATCGTCACCAATATCCCCGGCACCACCCGCGACGTGCTGCGCGAGCACATCACCCTCGACGGTTTGCCGCTGCACATCATCGACACCGCCGGACTGCGTGACAGCGATGACCCCGTCGAACAGCAAGGCATCCAGCGTGCCTGGGGCGAGATCGCGCGCGCCGATCGCCTGCTGCTGATGATCGATGACAGCGTGGAAGCCGACGATGAATGGGGCGATGAATTGCGCGAAATCCTGCGCAAGCTGCCGCAGGGCCTGTCCATCACCGTGGTGCGCAACAAGATCGACCTGAGCGGCCGCGCGCCGGGCCTCCGTGAATGCGCCCATGGGCCGGAGGTTGCCCTGTCGGCGCAGACCGGCGAAGGTATTGAGGCGCTGCGTGAACACCTCAAGGTATCCATCGGTTACGGTGGCGCCGGCGAAGGCGGCTTCATGGCACGCCGCCGCCACATCGACGCCTTGCGCCGCGCACACGATACGCTGGAAAATGCCAGCGGCCGGTTCCGCCATCACCGCGCCGGAGAATTGCTCGCCGAAGATTTGCGCCAGACGCAAGACATGCTTTCCGAAATCACTGGCGAGTTTGGTTCCGACGAGTTACTGGGAAGAATATTTTCCAGTTTTTGTATTGGCAAGTAAGCCTTCAGCTATCCCCGTTTTCAGATTGATCCTGGATTACCTATGGAAGCTCTGAATAATTCCATCCTGGAATTTTCAGGGCAGAAAAGCAAAAATGTGACTTTTGCTTTTCTTCATTTTTCAATCACTTGGGGTGATTGAAAAATGCTGGCGCCTCCGTGTGCCGCGGAACCTCTGAATTGATCAGAGGTTCCCCTATCTCTTTTCTCTCTTTTCCCTGTGCAAGCCTTACCTTTACAAGGTTATCAGGGCGTTTTTCACAAATCCCTAAAGCTTCTTTAGATCTCGCCGCTAGAGCGACGTGAGGCTCAAAGAATAATGGCCAAGGGTCATTGTATTAGGGATGGTGCAAAATGAATATCAAGCGAAAGATATGGTCTCTGCCGGTTGCCGCGGTGCTGATTTTCATGATTGGCATCGCGGTCAATTACGTATTTTCTTCGTCGACTTCCACCTTGCTGGATCGGGTACATGAAATCGATTATCCGTTCCTGGATAACACGCAGCAGCTTATCTCCGAGCTCAAAGGTATTCAGGAAAATCTGAAAAACGCGGTGACGGCCAATGACAGGCAAGGGCTGGCGATGGCCGCGGAGAAGGCGGCCAATTTCAGGAAGAACCTGGCCGCGCTGGCGGCCATTCCCGGCAAACAGAAAGAGGCGGAAGAGATCGGCAAGAAGTTTGACGATTATTACCAGGCGGCCAGCGATGCCGCGGCCATCATGCTGGGCGAGAAAAGCGGTGATATTGGCGCTGCCGCCGGCAAGATGCAGACGGCGCTGGAGGCATTGAATACCGCGCTCAATTCCGCCAGGGAACTTGCGGCCGGGGAATTCGATGCGGGGCTGGCCGGGATACAAAGCAATGTCGAGCGCGGACTGATAGCGAACATCGCTGTCGGGGTGGTGGTTATGCTGGGTTTGGGGCTGATTTCCTATTTCGTCATCGCTTCCATCACTGCCAGCCTGAAAGAAATTCTAGGCCGCGTCGAGGATATTGCCAACGGTGACGCCGATCTCACCAGGAAGGTGAATGTCTCCAGCAACGATGAGTTTGGTTATCTCGCGAGCCTGATCAACAAGTTCATCGGTAATCTGCACAGTGTGATGTCGCGCGTGGCAGCGATTGCGAAAGATGTGCGGCATTCCTCGTCGGAGCTTGCATCCGCCACCTCCGGTTTGTCTCAGGGAGGACAGATGCAGGCCGATCAGGTGACGCGCATCGCCCGCGCCATGGAGGAAGTGTCGGCGACGATTACCGAGATGGAAAGAAGCAGCACCAGCGCGGCGGATTCCGCCACGGTGACCTATCAGGCCGCGAAAGACGGCGGGTTGGTCATTCAGGGCACCATCGACAGCATGCGCAAGGTGTCGGATTCCGTGAACGAGGCCGCCCGCATGGTGCAAGCTCTGGGCGAAAGCTCCACCCATATCGGCGAAGTGATCCGTGTGATCCGGGATATCGCCGATCAGACCAATTTGCTGGCATTGAACGCCGCCATCGAGGCGGCACGCGCCGGCGAACAGGGACGCGGCTTCGCGGTGGTGGCCGATGAGGTGCGTAATTTGGCGGGGCGAACTTCCAAGGCGACCTTGGAGATCAACCAGATGATCGAGAAGATTCAGAGTGAGGTCGGCGCCACAGTCAATTGTATTTCGGCCGGGAACGAGGCGGCGTCGATCGGCAAGGAACGGGCGGCCAGCGCCCAATCGGCATTGGAGAGCATACTCGCCAGTATCGATGGTGTCGGTGGCTTGATCCGTGAAATCGCCACGGCGACGGAGAACGTCACGCATGGCGTGCAGGGGATCACCAGCGAAACCGATCAGATTGCCGGTGTCGCGCAAAACAGTTTGGCGCAGACCCGGCAAGCCATGCAGCAAAGCGACAAACTGAACGATGCAACAGAGCAGTTGGACAAGATGGTGGGCAGTTTCAAACTTTAACATTGCAAGGAGAAGGGCATGCGGTCGAGTTGCAAAAAGTATTTGGCTGTCGCGATGAGCGGCATCAGTTTGGCGGCTGGAGCTCAGTCAGCGCTGGCGGTGGAGATAAACGACAAGCTGTCGATTTACGGCTATGGTCATCAGGCTTATCTACGCGCCAGCGACAATGCTTATCTCGAGGCGGACAAGAAGGGTGACTTGAGTTACGGCGCTCTTGCGCTGGTGTTTGCCGCGACACTGGATGACAAGACCAAGGTCTGGGCAAGCTTGCACAATACGCTAGAAAGGACGCTTATCGATTGGGTTTACGTTAATCGCCAGATGAGCGCCGGTCTTTCGCTGCGCGCTGGCCAAGTAAAGTTGCCGCTGGGATTGTACAACGAGATTCGTGATATCAAGTATCTGCATCTTTCCACCTTGGCTCCGGCCCTCTATCAGGAAGCCACAAGAATCGCTGATGAAGCCTATCGTGGTATCGGCTTGAATTACAATCATGACATCGGTGTGGGTAGCCTCTCCTGGGATGGTTATGTGGGCCAGATAGTCAATCTTGAAGTCGTTTCAGGAATGGCGGGCGAGAAGATGCGGCGTCTGGTGGGCGGCCGCGTTACTTACTCGACCCCGGTGGATGGGCTGCGGTTCATGGTGTCGGCCTATGACGGCAAGGTGGAAAAGATGGGCGGTCTCGAAGACGGTCGCAGAACGTGGATAGTGTCGGCCGATTACAAGGCGAACAACCTCGATCTCAAGGCCGAATATGCGCCGATGAAATTTTTCGGTATGAAGAGCAAAACTTATTACGCGCAGGCAGGCTATACCCTTGCCGAGAAGTGGACACCCTTTGCCCGCTACGACTATGTTACGACCGACAGCACGCAGAGCGACGTCCCTTCCTTTTACCAAAAAACCGCGAGCCTTGGCGTGGGGTACAGGTTCAGCGACAACATTGGTTTCCGCCTGGAGAACCACTGGAGTCGCGGCTACGCCTTGCCCGTCGCTTCGGGTGAAATCGTTGCGGGTGCCGGCAAGAACAATTGGAACATGTTTGCGGCCAGCATCAACTTCATATTTTGAGGCGGAGGGAAAAGAACATGAAAGTGAATTTGCGTAGCATTGCGGCGATGGTTATGGCCGCCATAATGGCCCTGCCCGCCTGGGCCGGAGATGTGGTGGTGATCGTCAACAAGGGCAACAGCAATGCCGTGGATAAGGCATTTATTGTAAAAGTCTATACCGGTGAGGCCAAAGCCTGGGCCGATGGTGGCCCGGTATTCGCCGTCGATCAGGGCGAGGGCAACCCAGTCCGAGCGGATTTCTACGGTAACATCCTGGGCAAGAGCGTGGCCAACATGAAGGCGCTGTGGGCGCAGAACATCTTCGCCGGCAAGGCGCTGCCACCCAAGATTGTCGATCAGGATGCCGAGGTCAAGAAGGTGGTTGGCGCCAACAAGAATGCGATTGGTTACATAAGTGCTTCCAGTGTGGATGACACTGTCAAAGTGATCGTTAAGTAATCCTCTCTGCCGCGGGGCGCCGATTATTCGATTGGCGCTCCGCAGCTTTCTCAAAAATCGTCCTCTATCATCTGTTTCAACATCGTCAGCCTGGCGCGTTCCTGTGGTGTGAGATATTTCATCTGGTAGATCTCGACAGCGCCGGGTGTGGCGAGGATCTTTCCAAATTCTTTTATCCAGGCATCGAGTTTTTCATTCTGGTATCGATAGGCATCGAATGAAAAGGCCGTCCAGCCCTCGCCATCGCGTCCGGCGAATTCTTCCGGGGATATTTCCTCGAAGGGAAAGATATTTTTCACGCGATCTTCCAGTTCTGGCGAGGCCAGGGAGAGTTGGGGTGGTGGTTCAGTCATGGTTGTCGGTCTTTCGATTGCAATCATTCCGGGATGGCATTATTATCCTTGAAAATTAGGCGGTTTAAAAACCTGTCCGCGAATCAAAATCATGCGAAATCCTGGGGTTTTTAGGGGGTGTGGTGTTGATTGTTCGAAGTAGCCCGTGCTCGGGAGGGGGGTGTGATCGCTATGAGTGATGGCCCGATCAGCATTCTCCTTGTTGACGACGATCCCGATATGCGCGCCTTGCTGGCGCGTTTTCTTGGCCGGGAATTTTCCGATCTCCATGTTTCTTCGATTGGTCATCCGCAGGAATTGCAAGAGGCCTTTGCGGCGGGCGATTTCGACCTTGTTGTTACCGATTATCAGGTGCACTGGACAACCGGGCTGGAGGTCTTGCGCGAGGCCAAGTCACGGTGGCCAGATTGTCCGGTGATCATGTTCACGGCGACCGGCAGCGAGGAAATCGCCGTTGAAGCGATGAAGGCCGATCTCGACGATTACATTCTCAAATCGCACGCCCATCTCCCCCGTCTGGCACTCGCGGTGCGCGCGGCGCTGAACAAGTCCCGCCAACGGCAGGCCTTGGCTGATGCCGAATTCCGCTATCGCGGTCTTTCGATGGCGTGCCGGTGGGCTTATATCAAACCACGTCCGAGGGGCGGATACTGGACGCCAATCCGGCGCTGTTACAGATGCTCGGATATCCCGATCTGTCGTCGCTCAAAGCCATCAACGTCACCGATTTGTGTGTGCATGCTGAAGGTTACAGGCGCTTGCAGGAGCTGCTGTTGCGGCGGGACGGCAAAATGCGCGGTTATATCGCGCAATTGCGCCGTTATGACGGCAGTGTGATTTGGGCCGAGACATGCAGCCGCGTTGTGTGTGATGCTGCAGGGCAGGTGCTGTATCACGAAGGCGCCATACAGGATATCACGGAACGCCGGAGCGCGGAGGCACGGATCCATTATCTGGCGCATCACGATGATCTCACCGGCTTGCCCAACCGTGTCATGTTCAAGCAACGCCTGGAACAGGCCATTGCCGAGGCCAGACGCTACGGCCACAAAGTCGCGGTATTGCTGCTCGATATGGATCGCTTTAAAACCATTAACGACACCTTGGGGCATGATGTGGGAGATGGTTTGATCAAAGCGGTGGCGATGCGGCTCAACGGGTGCGTGCGTGAGATTGATACGGTGTCCCGCCTCGCCGGCGACGAGTTCGCTTTCATTTTGCCGGGATTGGCGGTGGGTGAAGACGCCGCGCGTGTCGCGCAAAAGATTCTGGATGAATTTGCCCAGCCTTTCTGGGTGTCGGGTTATCAGCTCTTCATCAGCGCCAGCATCGGTATCGCACTCTATCCGGCCGATGGGCAGTGTGTCGATACCCTGTTGAAAAACGTCGATGCGGCCATGTATCACACCAAGGAACATGGCCGCAGCGCCTACCAGTTCTACGCCGCTGAAATGAATGCCCGCGCGTTCGAGCGTTTGGCGTTGGAGCACGCCTTGCGCCATGCGCTCGAGCGCAATGAGCTGGTGCTTCATTATCAGCCGCAAATAGCGCTCGATAGCGGCAAGATTGTGGCGATGGAGGCATTGCTGCGCTGGCGGCACCCGGAGTTGGGCCTGATTGCGCCGATGCAGTTCATCCCGATTGCCGAAGAGACTGGTATGATCGTGCAGATCGGAGAATGGGTGTTGCATACGGCATGCGCGCAGAACAAGGTCTGGCAGGAAGCGGGGTTGGCTCCTGTGCGCATGGCCGTCAATCTTTCGGTGCGTCAGTTGCGCCAGCCCAATCTGGGGCAGATGATCGAGCGGGTACTGCAGGACAGCAGGCTTGAACCGCGGTACCTCGAATTGGAGCTGACCGAATCCATGCTGATGCAGAATGCCGAAGTCGCGATTCCTGCGCTGAAGGCGCTGGGGGCGATGGGTATCGAGATCAGTATCGACGATTTCGGTACCGGCTACTCCAGTCTGAGCTACCTCAAACGTCTGCCGATCCATGCCCTCAAGATCGATCGCTCATTCGTCTGCGATATTCCCGCCGATCACGATGACGCGGCTATCGCCATGGCCATCATCGCCATGGCGCACAATCTGGGGATACGGGTGATCGCGGAAGGGGTGGAGACCGCCGCGCAGCAGGGTTTCCTTGTCGATCATTACTGCGACGCCATGCAGGGTTTTCATCTCAGCACACCATTGCCTGCCTCGGAGGCGGTCCGGTTACTTGCTTGCGCATGAGACAGGTTTTCATGGTTGTTTGACGAGGATCGTCCTCAGATAGGCGACAACATCCTCGATTTCCTGGGCAGATAACTGTTCTCCCCATACCGGCATTACCGGCGAACGGCCCATCGCCGCTCCGCCCATCGTAATGATCATCCGTTTGTAATCATCGTTCTTGTCGCTCATGGTCAGGTTGGCGGGTGGCGGATTGAACAGCACCGAAGCGCGGCCCTTGCCGTCACCCTTCACGCCATGACAGAGCACGCAATTGGTTTTGAATACCACCTCGCCACGGTGGGCGGAATCGCCGGTGATGCCGAGATAGGCCACTACATCGCTGATCTGTTCGTTCGACAGCTCGTCTTCCCAAGGCGGCATGTAGGGAGATTTGCCGACGGCGGGCCCACCCTTGCGGATGATTTTATCGTAGTATTCCGGCGACCGCGGTTTGATGTCCAGCGCGGCATTGCCGTAAAGTTTCGTCGCCTTGGAGGCGCCGTCGGCTCTGATACCGTGACACAGCGCGCAATAGGTTTTGAAAACGATGCCTCCGCGTATGGCGGGTTTGGATTGCGCCGCCTTTACATCCGCCTGGTCGTCAGTGGCCGATGCGCCAGTGGCGACCATGCCAAGCATCGCTATCATGAGTAGCTTTTTGGCACGCATGCCTATCACTCGACCTCGAGTTTTAATTGCATCTGCGGATGAATGGCGCACTCAATGTCGACGGTGCCCTTTTTGTCGAAAGTGACTGTGCGCGAATCGCCCTTGGGGAAGGATCCCAGATCGAAGGTCTTCAGCTCGGACAGCGAAAAGATGTTGTGAAAAAACGGATCATGGTTCTTGAAGCGGATCGTGTCGCCGGCTTTGATTTTGAATTGCTCGATCTTCTGCCCGTTGTTGACGAAGCTTTTGTTCTGCTGACCGATCTCGTATTCGGCGGCATGTGACAAGGGCATCCAGGTGACAAGCAATAACAGCCCGGCTTTTTTGAGGTGTGACATAACCATTTTGATATCTCTCCTTTTAGATCGGCTTAGTTCGGCAGCTTAGGCACGGTGATGGCTGTATGTTTTCCAGTGAGGGTCTTGAGGAAGGCCACCAGATCGGTCTTTTCCTGCGCGCTCAGATTGAGCGGCTTGATGTTGGGGTCGAGATTATCCTTCGCGTCGCCGCCGCGATCGTAGTGATCAACCACTTCTTCCAGGGTTCTGTAGGCGCCGTTGTGCATATAGGGCGCGGTCAGTGCGATGTCGCGCAGAGTGGGGGTCTTGAAGGCACCCTTCAGCACCTTGACCTTGCGGTGGGCGAAGCGTCCTTCATCCTCCATATCACTGGTCTTCTTCAGGCCGATATTATGGAAGCCGTTGTCGACGAAATTGAAACCCTGATGGCAGGCCGCGCAGTTGGCCTTGCCTTCGAAAATGGTAAAGCCGCGCTTGGCCGATTCGCTGATGGCGTTTTTATCTCCCTTACGCCATTTGTCGAAGGGGGCCTCGCTGGAAACCACCGTTCTTTCAAAGCTGGCGATGGCCTTGCCGATGGTCTGCTTGTTGATGCCTTCACCGGGATACGCTTTTTCGAACAGTTCCTTGTAGCCGGGGATGGCGGACAGCTCTTTCACCAGGTCATCGAGATTCTGGTCCATTTCATCCGGTGACACGATCGGGCCGGTCGCCTGGTCTTCCAGGGTTGGTGCGCGCCCGTCCCACATCTGGATCCTGTTATAGGCGGTGTTGAGCACGGTGGGGGTTGCCCGGGGCAGGGTTTTCATGCCGACACCGATCGCCGTCGGCAGGCCGTCAGACCAGGCCAGCGCCGGGTTGTGGCAGGTTGCGCAACTGATCCAGTTGGAGCCCGACATGCGCGGATCGAAGAAGAGTATCTTGCCAAGCTCGACCCGGTCGGGCGTCATTTGGTTATTGGCCGGCGCCGGTACGATGTCGGGGCGCAGATATTGATCGCCTTCCTCTGTGCCGCCGAAGGGTGAATAGAAAAGGCTCGATACGCCGAGTGCGGCGGCGGCGATGACGCCTATCTGGTTTTTCCTGTGGGTTTGGGGGTGTTTCACTGTGGCTTCCTCCTGTGGAATAGGTGTTTTCGGAATCATCCTAAAAACGGCGGTGGCTTATAGGGCACTTCTAAAAATCCGCTGAAGCCGCGATGGCTACAACAGGGGGCGCTCAAAATGCGGGGCCGGGAAGCGGCCAGACTCCGTGTACACTCCGCTTTTGGGTGCCCCATTCATATAAAGGGCGCCTTGCCCTCGCGCCTTGATCGAATTTTTAGAAGTGCCCTATAGCTTGAATTCGTCGACGACGTTGTTCAGATCCACCGCCGACGAGTTCAAGGTATGCGCCAGATTGTTCAGTATATCGGTTTGGGTGCTGGTCTCTTTGCTCAATTCGAGCAGGCCGTTGATCGATGCATTGATGCCGTTCACCGCCTTTTCCTGTTCGCTGATCAGATCGACCACCTCTATCATGGCATTGCTCATCAGGCTGGTTTGTGTGCTGCTGGTTGCGGTTTCGTCGGCGACATTTTGCAGCCGAGTGATATTCTGATGCGCTTCCGTGACAGAGCTTTCCAGCAGCCCGACAGTCGTTTTCACGCTGTTGGAGATGGTCTCCACAGAGGTGGATATTTCTCCTGTAGCGTCTTCGGTGCGGCGCGCCAGGGCTCTGACTTCATCGGCCACCACCGCAAAGCCGCGCCCTTGCTCGCCGGCGCGCGCCGCCTCGATCGCGGCGTTCAGCGCCAGCAGATTGGTTTGGGCTGAGATGTCTCGGATGGTTTTGGTGATGGTGGTGATGGTCTCCGCCGCCCTAGCGAGGTTGCGCGTGCCCGCTGCAGTGTTTTCCATGCTTTGCTGGAAACGTTCGAAACTGATCACGGCTTCCCTGATCTGCGCGGCGTTTTGCTGTGCGCTTTCCGATGTTCCGCGCGCTTTTTGCACCACCTGCTCCAATTGTGCTACCGCCTGATTGGTTTTGTCGAGCGCGGTGCTGATATCGTCCTTGATGTCCTTGATGCTGCCGTGCAGCGTCGTCGAAACGCCATGAATTTGATCCGCAGCATGGGTGACATCCCGCGCTTTTCCCGTCAGATGATCGGCGCCCTGATATATCTTGCCGATGATGTCGTGCAGTTTGTCCACGGTTTTCGACATGGCGCTGACCGTTCTGCCGATCTCGTCGTTGCCCATGCTCGCAGGCCGGCTGCGTAGATCGCCTGCCGCCAGCGCCGCCATGGCGTTCTCCAGCAAGGACAACGGCCGGGTAACGAGGCGCGCGGCGAAGAAGCTGATGATGAGTCCCAGCACGATGCCGGCCCCTGCCAGGATGCCCAGCATAACGATGACGCGATGACCATCCTCCATCTGCTGGGTCATCCGATAGTTCAATGTCTTGCGTTCCTTCGTGACGAGGTTACCCGACAGCTCCTCGACACGATTCATGGTGCCGAGCATTTCCTTGGTCTTTTCCGTCGCCAAGGTGTCGTCGTTTGCCCGAGCGGCCTTGATGATTTCAAGCGCCGTGGGTTTCATCTCCGCGACCAGTTTGACGAGTTCTTCGACCTCGGATTCGCCCTTTAGCGTGGCGCCCAGATTTTGGATATTCTCATCCAGTAGCGAAGAGGCCTTGATGGCCGACAGGGCAGCTCGGCGGATGTCTGTCGGTTCCTGGGCAGCGATGATCTGCGCCTGGGCTCTGCCCATCGCAAGGATCGCGACCTGGGCATTGGCCGCCGCTTCGACACGCTGCTGCGATTCGCCGAGCGCCGCCTGCATGGAAGTGTTCTGATGATAGATGGTGTAACCGCCGAACAGACCGACGGCGGCGATACCCAAAACAAAGATTCCGGAAAGACCGAGAATCTTCTTCCGCCAACCGATGTTGGCCAACCACTTTTCCAGCATATATCACCTGCTTTATGTCGCTCATGACAAATAATATCGACAGATTCGTTAGCGGTGGTGTGTTCAGAAACTTTAGCCGGGATTTGCAAAGGTCACGAGCGGGTAAGGAGTGTCAGAGTGAACATGAAAGCCACAGACAAAAAAAGCCCCGCCATCGCTGACGGGGCTTTCAGGTACGGCGATAAAGCGAGACAGGCTTACATCATGCCCATGTCGCCGCCCATGCCGCCACCCATACCCGCACCACCCTTTTCTTCCTTGGGCAGTTCGGCGACCATCGCCTCGGTGGTGATCATCAGACCGGCCACGGAAGCGGCGTTTTGCAACGCGGTGCGGGTCACCTTGGTCGGGTCGATGATGCCCATGGCCAGCATGTCGCCATAGGTGTCGCTGGCGGCGTTGTAGCCGTAGCTGGTATCGCCCGCAGCCACCTTGTCGAGCACCACGGAGCTTTCGCCGCCGGCGTTGGACACGATCTGACGCAGCGGCTCTTCCATGGCGCGGCGTGCGATGGCGATGCCGACATCCTGATCGTGGTTGTCGCCCTTGAGGTTCTTGAGGGCGGCGATGGCGCGCACCAGGGCAACGCCGCCGCCAGGCACCACGCCTTCTTCGACGGCGGCGCGGGTGGCATGCAGCGCGTCTTCGACACGGGCCTTCTTCTCTTTCATTTCGACTTCGGTAGTGGCGCCAACCTTGATGACGGCGACACCGCCAGCCAGTTTGGCGACGCGCTCCTGGAGCTTCTCGCGATCATAATCGGAAGAGGTCTCCTCGATCTGGGCGCGGATCTGCTTGACGCGGGCTTCAATGTCCTGCGATTTGCCGGCACCGTCGATGATGGTGGAGTTTTCCTTGGTGACGATGATGCGCTTGGCGCGGCCCAGGTCGGTCAGAGTGGCCTTTTCCAGGCTCAGGCCGACTTCCTCGGCGATCACCGTGCCGCCGGTCAGAACAGCGATGTCCTGCAGCATGGCCTTGCGGCGGTCACCGAAGCCCGGCGCCTTGACGGCGCAGACCTTGACGATACCGCGGATGGTGTTGACCACCAAGGTGGCCAGCGCCTCGCCTTCCACGTCTTCGGCGATGATGAACAGTGGACGGCCCGACTTGGCGACGCTTTCCAGCACCGGCAGCAGTTCACGGATGTTGGAGATCTTCTTTTCGTAGATCAGGATCAGCGCGTCTTCCAGCTCGGTACTCATGTTCTGCTGGTTATTGACGAAGTAGGGGGAGAGATAGCCGCGGTCGAACTGCATGCCTTCCACCACGTCCAGCTCGTTTTCCAGGCCCGAACCTTCCTCGACGGTGATCACGCCTTCTTTGCCGACCTTGGTCATGGCATCGGCGATGATGCGGCCGATCGCTTCGTCGGAGTTGGCGGAGATGGTGCCCACCTGGGCTATGGACTTGTCGTCGGTGCAAGGTTTGGAGAGTTCCTTCAGCGCTTCTACCGCAGAGATCACGGCCTTGTCGATGCCGCGCTTCAGATCCATCGGGTTCATGCCGGAGGCGACCGCCTTCATGCCTTCGCGCAGAATGGCCTGCGCCAGCACGGTGGCGGTGGTGGTGCCGTCACCCGCCACATCGGAGGTGTGCGAAGCGACTTCCTTCACCATCTGCGCGCCCATGTTCTCGAACTTGTCTTCCAGTTCGATTTCTTTTGCGACGGACACGCCGTCCTTGGTGATGGTGGGGGCGCCGAAGGCTTTATCCAGCACCACGTTACGGCCTTTGGGGCCGAGGGTGACTTTCACGGCGTTGGCCAAGATGTTGACGCCGCGTACCATGCGCACGCGCGCGTCATCACCGAAACGTACGTCTTTAGCTGCCATATCATTACTCCTTGAAATTCGATTATTCAGTTACCAGGAAAACGTCGGCTGACGGGATCAGCCTTCGATGATGCCCATGATGTCTTCTTCGCGCATAACCAGCAGTTCCTGGCCTTCGACCTTCACCTCGGTGCCGGAATATTTGCCGAACAGCACCTTGTCGCCTGCCTTTACTTCCAGCGGACGCAGATCGCCGTTGTCCAGGACCTTGCCTTTGCCCACTGCGACCACTTCGCCGCGGATAGGCTTCTCGGTGGCGCTGTCGGGGATGACGATGCCGCCAGCGGATTTGCGCTCTTCTTCCAGGCGGCGGATAATGACGCGATCGTATAAAGGACGGATGTTCATTCGTTTCAGCTCCCTGTAAATGAAATTGACAGGCCGACGCGGGTGCGCGGCCACGAGGTTGAACACCGGTAGCGAGGGCGTTAGCACTCTCTATCGGCGAGTGCTAACAATGATAATCGGCAAAATTTCCGAGTCAAGGGGTTTTTGCAAAAAAACTCGTTCTTTAGGGCGCTTCTAAAAATTGGATCAAGGAGCGAAGGCAAGGCACCCTATTAAAGGCAAAGTGCCCTTACATAGGATGGGGCGCGGAAAAGCGGAGTGTACACGGAATCTGCCGCTTCTCGGCCCCGCATTTTGAGCGCCCCCTGTTAATAAGGGCAGCACCGCTATCGCAGTTTCAGCAGATTTTTAGAAGTGCCCTTTATCCCTGGGGCCGAATACAGTATCTTTTTATTATGGCCGGAAAATACCACATCGTTCTGACCACTTGCCCTACCCCGGAAAGCGCCGAAATCCTGGCCAATGCCTTGGTGGATCGGGGGCTGGCGGGCTGCGTCAACGTCCTGCCTGCGATGCGCTCGATTTATTACTGGAAAGGAAAGCGCGAGAGTGGCGAGGAGCATTTGTTGCTGATTAAGTCGCGGGCGGAAGCATATCCAGACATCGAAAGCATTATCCGGGAAACGCATCCCTATGAACTTCCGGAGATTATCGCTGTCTCCATTGATGCCGGGCTGGACGCCTATCTGTCCTGGATTGATGGTGCCAAAGAGAGATATAGAGCGTGAATAGGCTGTTCCCCATAGTATGGTTTCTTGCCGCTATTCTGGTCATGCCGGCGGGTTATGCCGACGAGCCGGCCGCTTCGGGCGTCATGGGTGCGATTTCCTCCTTGGGCGAGCGTCTTGGCTTGAAGAAAGCGGACGAAAAATTCCTTGAGCCCGACCGCGCCTTCGTCCTTTCCGTCGATGCCGTCAACGGTGGCACGGTGCGTGCACGCTGGGATATCGCGGAAGGGTATTATCTGTACAAGAATAAATTCGGCTTCGATGTGAAAGACGCGCCGGGCGTCAGTCTGGGTAGGTTCAACGCGCCGCCGGGGCAATTCAAGAGCGATCCCAATTTCGGTCAGGTGGAGGTTTATCATGATCAGGTTGTCATTAACCTGCCTGTGGCGCGCGCTCCGGCGGCGCCCGCCAATATCATGCTCGAGGCGCGTTACCAGGGTTGCGCCGACGCCGGCTTCTGTTATCCGCCGATTACCAAGCAGATTGCTCTGACCTTGCCCTCCGGGGCTTCCGCTTTCGCTCCGGCGGCCGGAGCCGCTGCTGACCTTCCCGAGCAGGACCGTTATGCCCGTTCGCTGGCGAGTGGCGACACGGCGCTGACCTTGCTCAGTTTCTTCGGTGTTGGCCTGCTATTGGCGTTCACGCCCTGCATGTTCCCGATGATCCCCATTTTGTCGAGCATCATCGTTGGCCAGGGCGAGCGGGTTGGCGCACGCCGCGCCTTCACCTTGTCGCTGTCCTACGTGCTGGCGATGGCTGTGGCCTATACCGTGGCCGGTGTCCTGGCGGGGTTATTCGGCGGCAATCTCCAGGCGGTGTTCCAGAATCCCTGGATCCTGGGCAGTTTTGCCGCGGTGTTCGTGCTGCTGGCCTTGTCGATGTTCGGTTTTTACGATTTGCAGCTTCCTGCGAGCTGGCAAGGCAAGCTGGCGACACTGAGCAACCGGCAGCGTGGCGGCAGTCATGCCGGGGTGGCGGTGATGGGCCTGTTGTCGGCGTTGATCGTCGGGCCGTGTATCGCCGCGCCGCTGGCAGGGGCGCTGATATATATCGGCCAGTCGGGCGATGCCGTGCTGGGCGGCACGGCGCTGTTCGCGCTGAGTCTGGGGATGGGCATACCGCTGCTGGTGATCGGCGCTTCGGCGGGCAAGTTGTTGCCCAAGGCGGGCGACTGGATGAACGCCATCAAGGCGGTGTTCGGCGTGATGCTGCTGGCGGTGGCGATCTGGATGCTGGAGCGGATCATCCCGGCGCAGGTGACGATGGTGCTATGGGCTGTTTTACTTATCATCTCCGCCGTTTATATGGGCGCGCTGACCAAGCTCCCTCCCGAGGCTGGCGGCTGGAGCAAACTATGGAAAGGGACGGGACTGGTGATGCTGATCTACGGCGGCTTGCTGATGTTCGGCGCGGCGGGCGGCGGCAGCGATGTGTTGCAGCCGTTGCGCGGCACACAGTTCACCGGCGGCGCCGGGCTCTCCGCAGCGGAGCGTCCCTTGCCGTTCAAACCCGTCAAGGGGCTGGCGGGGTTGAACCGCGAGATTGAGCTGGCGGTGGCTTCCGGCAAGCCGGTGATGCTCGATTTCTATGCCGATTGGTGCGTGTCCTGCAAGGAAATGGAGAAAAAGACCTTTGCCGATGCCGGTGTGCGGCAGATGCTCGCGAATGTGGTGTTGTTGCAGGCGGATGTCACCGCCAACGATGCAGAAGATCAGGCGCTGCTCAAGCGGTACGGGCTGTTCGGTCCGCCCTCGATCCTGTTCTTCGGCTCCGATGGCCAGGAGCGTCGCGATCGACGTCTGATGGGATTTTTGGAAGCGAATGAGTTTCGTGCCCATTTGTCTTCGGCATTGGCTATTGGAAAGTAAGTTGGAACATGAAAAAGACAACATTGATATTGGGCGCGACATTGCTTTTTGCGCTGGGCGCCTGGGGCAGCAAATACCTCTATGGCGTACTCGATGAAGTAACCCCCGAGGCCATGGCGGCGGAAAAGCGGCCGGCGCCCGCCATGCAGGGATCCAATCCGGTTCGTCCGCTCTTCGCCTTGCCCGACATGGATGGTGTGTCGCGCAATATCAAAGGCTGGGATGGCAAGGTGTTGGTGATCAACTTCTGGGCGACCTGGTGTCCGCCCTGTTTGCGCGAGATGCCGGCCTTCATTGACTTGCAGAAGAAATATGGCCCGCAGGGATTACAATTCATCGGCGTGGCGTTCGACGACGTGGAGGCGATCCAGGGATTTCTGAAATCCTCCAAAATGCGCATCAACTACCCGATCCTGGTGGGGGAGGACGATGCCATGGTGATCGCCGAGCAGTATGGCAATACGATGGGGGTATTGCCTTACACCGTGATCGTCGATCGCAAAAGCCGGGTTGTCTACGGCCAGATGGGCGAAATATCGCGCTCGCTGGCGGAACAGACCATTAAGCCGTTATTGTAGGCTTTCTCTGATTCCTGAACAAAATTGACGGTATTTGCGTCAAACGTTCGGCAATTCCCGCTGATCTGGACAAAATTTCTTTTGCCGTGCAAAATGACCCCTTGCCTGATTCGGGTAGAGGGATACAAGATAAAAATGGCGAAAATACTCGTCCTGAATGGTCCCAATCTCAACCTGCTGGGAACCCGCGAGCCAGAGCATTACGGCCGGGAGACGCTGGCCGGGATCAACGCGCGCCTGGAGCAAGCCGCGCAGGCGGCAGGGCATACCTTGGCCAGTTTTCAAAGCAACGCCGAGCACGCGCTGGTGGAGCGAGTGCATGCCGCCCAAGGCGAGGCGGTAGCGTTCATTATCATCAATCCGGCCGCATTCACCCATACCAGCGTGGCGTTGCGCGATGCGCTGAGCGCCGTCGGCATACCGTTCATCGAAGTGCATTTGTCGAATGTGCACGCGCGTGAGGCGTTTCGCCGTCACTCCTATTTTTCCGATCTCGCGGTTGGCGTCATCAGCGGTCTGGGCGCGCAGAGCTACGAACTTGCCTTACAGGCCGCGCTGGCGCGGCTTGGCGGCTAAACCTTGGATATAGATATTTTGTGGATCAATTATGGATATACGCAAAGTCAAAAAACTAATCGAATTGCTTGAAGAATCCGGTGTGGCGGAGATTGAGATCCGCGAGGGGGAGGAGTCTGTTCGCATCAGCCGTTATAACCAGCCCGCCGCGCCGCTGGTAATGCAGGCCCCGGTGCCCGCGATGCCGGCGCCGGTTGCCGCTCCCGTCGCACAAACGGCTGCGACGGCCGTCCCGCCTCCCCCCGCCGGTCATGCTGTTACTTCTCCGATGGTGGGCACTTTTTATCGCGCGCCTTCGCCGGGCGCCAAACCGTTCGTCGAGGTCGGCGGCCGCGTTAATGTCGGCGATGTGTTGTGCATCATCGAGGCGATGAAGATGCTCAACCAGATCGAGTCCGACAAGGCTGGGGTGGTCACCGCCATCCTGGTTGAGAATGGCGAGCCGGTCGAATACGGCGAGCCGCTGTTTATCATCGAATAATCGACGTAGGGCGGGTACTGCCCGCCTTGCTTATTTCCAGAGCGAGTTTGTGCATGCTTGAAAAAGTCGTTATCGCCAATCGCGGTGAAATCGCGCTGCGCATCCTGCGTGCCTGCCGCGAACTCGGCATCAAGACGGTGGCGGTGCATTCCTCCGCAGACCGTGATCTGAAGCATGTGCTGTTGGCCGACGAGTCGGTGTGCATCGGGCCGCCCGCGTCGGCGCAGAGTTACCTGAATGTCCCCGCCATCATCAGCGCTGCAGAAGTCACCGATGCGGTGGCCATCCATCCCGGTTACGGATTCCTGTCGGAAAACGCCGATTTCGCCGAGCGCGTTGAGCAGAGCGGGTTCATCTTCATCGGGCCGCGCCCCGAAACCATTCGCCTGATGGGCGACAAGATTTCCGCCATCAAGGCGATGAAGGGATCTGGCGTGCCCTGTGTGCCGGGTTCGGAAGGCCCGCT
The DNA here is from genome assembly GCA_005240065.1 of Gammaproteobacteria bacterium. Lineage (GTDB taxonomy): Bacteria > Pseudomonadota > Gammaproteobacteria > Ga007554 > SBBG01. The sequence continues at coordinate 19,837 of SBBG01000237.1, forward strand.
GGGCGATGATGAAGATAAAATCCGCGTCCTGGCGCGCAAGATCGGTTATCCCGTCATCATCAAGGCGGCGGGCGGCGGCGGCGGACGCGGCATGCGTGTGGTGCACAGCGAGGCGGCGCTGCTGCAAGCGATCGCAATGACGCGCACCGAGGCCGGCAACGCCTTCGGCAACGACACGGTGTACATGGAGAAATTCCTCGAAAACCCGCGCCATATCGAATTTCAGGTGCTGGCCGACCAGCACGGCAACGCCATTTGCCTCGGCGAACGCGACTGTTCCACGCAGCGCCGCCATCAAAAAGTGGTCGAGGAGTCACCAGCGCCCGGCCTATCCGACAAACAACGCAAGAAGATGAGCGAAATCTGCGTCAAGGCATGTAAGAAGATCGGTTATCGCGGTGCGGGCACGTTCGAGTTTTTGTATGAGAATGACGAATTTTATTTCATCGAAATGAACACCCGCGTGCAGGTCGAACATCCCGTCACGGAGATGGTGACAGGGATCGATATCGTGCGCGAGCAATTGCGCGTCGCCGCCGGCGAGCGGTTGTCCTATGAACAGAAGGACATCGTGCTGCGCGGCCACGCCATCGAGTGCCGCATCAACGCCGAAGACCCGGCCAACTTCATGCCGTCACCAGGCATGATCACGCGCTACCATGCCCCCGGCGGCCCCGGCGTGCGCGTCGACTCGCACATCTATTCGGGCTATAAAGTACCTCCCTACTACGACTCCATGATCGGCAAGCTGATCGTCCACGGTGACACACGAGAATCTGCGTTGGCGCGCATGAGCAATGCGCTGGCCGAGATCGTGGTGGAAGGCATCAAGACCAACATTCCGCTGCAACGCGACATCCTTATGGACGCGGCATTCATGGCGGGCGGCGTTAATATCCATTACCTGGAAAAGAAGTTGGGGTTGTGAGTAGTGTCGCACCGATAGTATGCCTTGGTTGCAAATCAAACTCGACGCCACCCCCGACAATGCTCAGCAACTCAGCGATCTGCTGAGCGAGGCGGGGGCCAGCGCCGTGACTTTTCAGGATGGCTCCGATCAGCCGCTCTACGAGCCGCCTCCCGGCGCCACGCCGCTGTGGGCGCAGACGCAGGTCGTCGGCCTGTTCGAGGCGGATGTGGATGTGGAGGCCGTGCTCGATCGCCTGCGCGGCGCGCTGGGTCAGGCCGGATTGACCGGTTGCCGTGTCTCGCCGCTGGAAGACAAGGATTGGGAGCGCGCTTGGATGGACAATTTTCAGCCGATGCGTTTCGGCGAGCGGCTGTGGATCTGTCCAAGCTGGCGCACACCGCCCGATCCGGCGGCGGTGAATGTCATGCTCGATCCGGGGCTGGCGTTCGGCACCGGAACGCATCCGACGACGGCGTTGTGTCTGGAATGGCTGGATCGGCACGACCTCGCCGCTGGCGAGGTCGTCGACTATGGCTGTGGCTCGGGTATCCTCGCCGTGGCCGCCGCCAGACTCGGCGCGCGGCGGGTGTGGGCGGTCGATCACGATCCGCAAGCATTGCAGGCGACGATGCTCAACGCGGAGAAAAATGGCGTCAGCGAGATCGTCAACGTGGTGCTACCCAAAGACCTGCCCGCAATGCGCGCCGACCTGCTCGTCGCCAACATTCTCGCTGGTCCCCTCGTCGAACTCGCACCGCTGTTTGCCGAGCGAGTGCGCCCCGGTGGTGGCATCGTCCTGTCCGGCATACTCGCCAGCCAGGCCGAAGAGGTCGCCCGGCATTACCGGCGCTGGTTCGTCATGGAGCCGCAGGCGGAACGGGAGGAATGGGTGCGGTTGTCGGGTGTAAAAATGGAAATCGCCTGAAACACCGCGTGAAAGGACGCCGCTGTCGCCATGTATACCCTCTGCCCTCACTGTAAAGCCGTCTTCAGAATCACCGCCGAACAGCTCGCCGCGAAACAGGGCAGGGTGCGTTGTGGCCAGTGCCGCGCGGCGTTCGATGCGCTGGAACATCTGGCGGACGACGCCAATCGGCTGGCCGTCTCCCAACCCATGGTTGCCGTTCCCCCGCCCGCCACATCGCCTGCCGTCACGCCGCTGATCGCCGCCAGGGAAGGCGAAGAAGTTTTCGATATCGTCCACGCTCCGCCCGTTACCGCCGGCGAGCGCGTGTTGGCCGCCGGGGAAAAACGCGGCTGGACAGGCACGCTGGCCTGGACGGCGCTGAACTTGTCGTTGATCCTGCTGCTGGCGGGGCAATACGTCTATTTCCACCGCGATGACCTGGCCCGTTACCCCGCGTTGCGGCCGTCTTTGGAAGCGATGTGCGGCGTGCTGGATTGCGAGATTCCTCTGCGGCGGGATGTGAACCGTCTAAGCCTGGTCAACCGTGATCTGCGCAGCCACCCGAGTGCGGCGAACGCCTTGCTGGTGCGAGTGACGCTGATCAACAACGCGCCGTTTCCCCAGCCTTATCCGGCGCTGCAATTGAGCTTATCGAACGTGGCGGGACAGACCGTGGCGATGCGGCGATTTCAGCCGTTTGAATATCTTGGCAAAGACCTCCCCATCAAGAAAGGCATGCTGCCGGGCAAGCCGGTCGAGGTGACACTGGAGCTGGTCGATCCTGGGCAGAGTGCGGTCAGTTTCGAGTTTGCGTTTCTTTGAGAATGGTGGTTATCCGATGGTCAAAGGAAACCGTTGGACGCGCTGCGATACCGTCCGCCGTCTCCGCCGGTCAATGCGCCGGCAAATTCCTACTCCCAGGCACAATCTCACCTCTCGCTATGGCTTCTTTGTGCCAAGTGTACAGGGTAACGCCGGAAATGCCCTCCTGCCGCGACAACTCCGTCACCGGCAGACTCTGAGGCGGCAACAGCTTCTTCAGAACAGCGGCTTTACGTTCCAGTGAATAACGATTCTTTCATCTCTGCTTTCCACCCCTAGGCTATGGGTTTCTCAATTCGGGGGAGGCGGCAACTATCCTGACATAGTGATTGTATCGCCGTGCTCGCGATACATTTTGGGACATCCCGGTCCCAAAATGACTGTGCCCGGCGACGAGTATCTTGAAAACCTCCGGGAACGGCCAATGATGGAATGCCAAAAGGCAGCATGATGAAAACGGTTGACGCGACAACTATCTTGACGAACGCCGGTCGCGGTGTAACCGTTCATTTCCCGGAGTAATTGACGCCCGATATCGTCGTTTCGGTTGGCTCCTGATCTGATGAGGGATAAGCTTGTCATCCTCGATGACGCGGCATTGTTTGCGCAGGTTATTCAGAGAATCCATTCAGGCAGTTCGATTGTGGAGTGGCTGGAAATTTGAGTGTCCATGGTATCTGCGTCTACCCAGCATTCTTGATATGCGCTTCGGCCAGGTCGAGATACTCTTTTGCTAACGTGAGCCATTTTTGCACCTCGCGGACATGCGGTTCGCGCAGATGCCAGATGGCTAGTTTGGCCCGCAGGCTGGCGCGGTAACTCTTGTAGAAATGTAACAATCTTTCAGGAACGATGTCTCCGGTAATTTCGCGGTAAGTCTCAAAGATGAGGCGATCCAGAAACTCCGGCGCACCCAGCCGTTCGCATTCCATGGTCAGGAAAGAAAGTTCGTCCTCCGGATCGAGGATGCGAAACTCGCGTCTGAATTCCAGGCAGTCGATGATGACGGGTTTGTCTGCCAGGCAGACATGCTCGGGCCGCAAATCACCGTGAGCTTCGATAATCTTGCTCGCACCAACGCGTTGATCGAACAGGTCGGACTCTCGTTTCAGGAATTCCAACTGCGCGGCGCAGATACTCGGTGCCACATTCAATGGCAGGCCGTAGGCGGGTGTGGTCAGTTCACGGAGGTTGGCGTGGATGTCTGTCTCGAATCGTCCCCGATATTCCGCTGGTGCGATCTCGATCGCCGGTGAGCCCTTGTAGAAGTGAGCCAGAGCCAGGGCGACCTGGGTGATATCCACTTCCCGCACGTCATGATTTCTTATCGCATGGTCGAGCATCCGCTGTTGCGGCAGGCGGCGCATTTCGACTAGCCAGTCGATCGCTGTGCCATCACCGCCAAGATGCATGGCACCCATGGCATCAATGACGAGGGGCACGATGTCGATATATACATCATGCGCCAGCCGCCGATTCAGCCGTACTTCCTCGGCGCAATCATGATGCCGCGCATCGACGGTGCTGAAGTCGAGAAACTCATAGCGCACCGGTTTCTTCAGCTTGTAGGCGAAACAATCGGTCAGGAATACCCATGACATATGGGTTTCCACAACCTCCACGCGGTGCGGCTTGTCCGGGTAACTGTCCGGCCGGCGCAGAAAATCGACCTTGGCTTCGGTGGCGGCCCATGTGTCGTGTCCGTGCAGCATTGAATGACTAGATCATCACTTCCGAGTCTTCGCCTCCCTGATCTGTTCACGCGAGATGAGTCTGGCAAGTTCATTCATCTCCTGAGCAAGCAGATCGAACAGGTCATCCACCGAGACGATCCCCGCCAGGCTTCCTCCGCTATCGACGATCGGTATCCGGCGCACGCCTTTCAGGCGCATCAACTGAATGGTCTCGAACACTCCTTCCGACTCTCGCGCCGTGACAAGTTCAGGGCTCATGATGTCGCCAGCCGTGACGGTATTGACGTCAGTGCCTTTAGCTACGAGTTCAATGACGATATCCCGGTCAGTGATTATCCCGGCCGGTATGCGTTTGCCGTTTTTTTCCTCCACCACGACCAGGTCTCCGACATGGTGATTGCGCATTAATTGTGCAATTTCCGTGATGGCCATGTTTTTGTAGGCAAAAACAACGTCGCGGTTGCAAATTTCTCCGATGGGCATGGTGGTTCTCCTTCATGATTTTTTCGTTGGCAATAACTTCAACGAATATGGTAACCCCCTTATGTGATATTTCTTTGATCTATATCAAACCTGATGCAAATAATGTTGGTTATCATGAGTGCGAGATCCAAATGCCTGGGAGGGCGCCATGATCTTCTCGAGCCGCGCGGAAGCCGCTTTCTTGCTTGCTGAAAAGCTGTCGAGTTATAAGGGCAGAAATCCGCTCGTGCTCGCCATCCCTCGGGGTGCAGTACCGATGGCGAAAATCATTGCCGGTGTGTTGGAGGGAGAGCTGGATGTGGTGCTGGTACGAAAGCTGCGTGCGCCGTTCAATCCGGAATTCGCCATCGGGGCGATGGATGAAAGCGGTTGGGTCTATATCGCCGATTATGCCGAGCAGGCGGGTGCGTCCAGGGACTATATCGAGCAGGAAAAAAAGGCGCAGCTTGAAACCATGCGCAGACGGCGCGCGCAATATACTCCGGTGCGACCGCCGATCGACCCGGCGGGGCGCATTGTTATCGTCGTGGACGATGGTTTGGCGACTGGCGCGACCATGATTTCCGCTTTGCATGCGCTGCGTGCCAAACACCCTGCCAAGCTGATCTGCGCCGTGCCCGTCGCGCCGACGGATGCAGTGCAAAAAGTGAAGGATTACGCGGATGAGGTGATTTGCCTGGAAACGCCGGTCTATTTTCAGGCGGTCGGGCAGTTCTATGCGGATTTTCCACAGATTGAAGATGACGAGGTTGTCGAGACGCTGAAGGAAAGCATTAACCCACGCGGGGGCCGAGAAAGCGCGTGAACCAGTGTGCCGCTTTCTGCGCCACTTCTTCGAGGGTGCCTGGTTCCTCGAAAAGGTGGGTAGCGCCGGGAACGATTACCAGTTCCTTCAGGCAGCTCAGACTCGCAAACGCCTGCTGATTCAGCTCGATCACGACATCATCGAGGCCGCCCACGAGCAGAAGGGTCGGCGCTTTGACTTTGTGTAGATCATCTTCGCCCGCCAGATCGGGCCGCCCACTGCGGGATACCACTGCGTCGATTTTTTCGGGAAGCCGGGCCGCGACCGTCAGCGCTGCTGCGGCGCCGGTGCTGGCGCCGAACAGGCCGATGGGAAGGATGCGGGTCTGGGATGTGTCCCCGAGCCAACGGACGGCGGCGAGCAGGCGGCGGGTCAAAAGAGGGATATTGAAACGGTTGGCGTAGTCGCTATCCTCCTGACGTGTGAGTAGATCGATCAGCAATGTTCCGATACCCGCTTCGCGCAGTACCTCGGCTACATAGTTGTTGCGCGGGCTGAAGCGGCTGCTACCACTGCCATGGGCGAACAGTACGACGCCTTGGACGTTATTCGGCAGCTCCAGCATGCCTTCCAGGCTGATGGAATCAGCAGGGATGTGGGCAAGTTCCTTCAACATGGCTTTTTCTCCTCATGCGTTTTTTCGATCCGCACGGCCGTGATCTTGTATTCCGGGGTTTTTACATGACGGTCACGGTAGGCGCTGGTGACATTGTTTAAAAAGACCTGCGGCGTATGAAAAGTGGCGAAGAGTTCGCCCTTTTTTACGGCAGGGGTGATGTTGATCGGGAGTTCCGCGTCGCCGTAACGGCTGGTGATTTTGACCCGTTCTCCATTTTTCAGCCCTAGCCGCTCGGCGTCCGCAGGCGAGATATCCAGGACATCGCAGGGGCGCAAAACGATATTCTTGGTGCGCAGGGTCATGGTGCCTGCGTTGAACTGATAAAGAGTTCTGCCGGTGACCAGCAGGAAGGGGAAGTCTTCGTTGACCTTCTCGGCGGTGGGTCTATAGTCAATGCGGCGTAACGCCGCCTGCTTGTCGAGGGCAAAAGATTCGGTGTGCATGATCTGCGTGCCGGGATGGTTCTCGGTGGGGCAAGGCCATTGCAGGCCGCCGTGCTCCAGACGCCGATAGCTGATGCCATTCCCCGCAGCCCAAACGGCACGCACCTCATTCCAGATGTCTTCGGCAGATTGAAACTCGAAAAACTCCCCTTTACCCATGGCGCGCGCGATGTCGCAAATGATTTCCCAGTCGGGTTTTGCCTGTCCGGGAGGCGGGATCGCTTTTCTGATGCGTTGGATGCGACGCTCGGCGTTCATGAAGGTGCCGTCTTTTTCGAATGACGAGGCCGCGGGGAGAAATACCGAGCCGAACGACTTGGCGGTTTCGGTGAGGAACATGTCCTGGATGATGACCAATTCCATGGATTTCATCGCCTGTCGTGTAGTGTGGGCATCGGCATTGGTCAACAGCACGTCGTAGCCGATGGCCCATAGCGCCTTGAGCTTGCCTTGTGCCGCCGCATCCATCATTTGCAGCAGGTTCAGCCCCGCCGCGACGGGCAAGGGCGCGCCCCATATTTTTTCAAAGAGGCTTTGACCGTCCTTGATGGATATTCCGCCGGTGAGAGTGCCGGGATCACAGCCCATGTGCGCCGCGCCTTGCACATTGTTCTGCCCGCGCAGAGGATTGATGCCGGCGCCGCGTTTGCCGATGTTGCCGGTCAGCAGCGCCAGATTGACCAGACACATCACGCCTTCCGTGCCTTGGGTGTGCTCGGTGATTCCCAGGCCATGGAAGCTCATGGCGGGTTTGTTTGTCGCATACAGCCGCGCCGCCTGGCGGATAAGGTTGGCATCCACACCGCAGAGCACTGCGGTATGCTCCGGTGTCCATTGTTTTATGAATTCCTCAAATTGCGGCCAGCCGGAAATGCGTTCGCGCAAAAAAACTTCATCATGAAGTTGTTCCTCGACGATGGCGCAGGCCATGGCATTGAGTAGCGGCACATTGGTGCCCGGGCGCAACGCCATGTGCAGCGCCGCATAATCGGCCAGTTCGATACGGCGTGGGTCGATGACGATAAGAGGCACGCCACGCAGTGCGGCCTGTTTGATGCGTGCCCCGACGACAGGATGATTTTCGGTGGGGTTGGCGCCGCAGATCAGAATGGTGTGCGCCTGTTCGATGTCGTCGAAGGAATTGGTCGAGGCGCCTGTGCCCAGCATCAGCTTCATCGCTGCCGCAGTTGGCGTATGGCATACCCGTGCGCAGCAGTCCACGTTATTGGTGCCCAGCGCCATGCGCGCGAATTTTTGCGCGAGATAATTCTCCTCATTGGTGGCGCGAGCCGAGCCGAGTATGCCGATACTATCCGGGTCGTGGCGTGTGGCTATGGTTTGCAGCCTCTCGGCGGTATAGGCAATCGCTTCTTGCCATGAGGCGTTTTTCCATGCGCCGTTGTCGCGGATCATCGGTGTGGTGATGCGGTCATCGGCATGGACGAAATCATAGGCATAGCGGCCTTTTACGCAAAGATGTCCCTTGCTTACCGGGGCATCGAGGACGGGTTTCACGGCAATGATGCGCTCATTGCGCGTGCCAACTTCCATCTCGCAACCTGTGCCGCAATAGGGGCAGGTCGTGCGGGTCCATGCCGCGGGTTTGTCCGGGGTCAGCAGCGACTTGTCTTCCAGCGCGCCGGTCGGGCAGGTATCCACGCAGGCGCCGCAACCGACACAGGAGCTTTCGCGGAAGGTGGCGCGAGAATCGGGGCGTATCCGTGTCGCATCGCCGCGATTCCATGCCTGCCAGACGAACTGTCCCTGCACCTCTTCGCAGATGCGTATGCAGCGATAACAGTCGATGCACTGCGACATATCGACATGGATATAGGGATGCGAGTCGTCGATGAGGGCGGTGTCGGCTGCGCCGCGTAATTCACCTTCCAGGCCGTAGGTGCGGATGAGGCGGTGAAATTCCTTGTCAGGGGATTGTCGCAAGGGATCCGCCGGGTAGCGATGTGCGATGAGTTTGAGTAACGTGCGCCGCAGGGTTTCGATCTCCGGCGTATGGGTGTTGATCACCATGCCGTCAGCCAAGCATGTGTCGCAGGCGGTCACCGGGCGCGCATGCCCATGTACCTGCACGATGCACAAGCGGCAGCCACCGTAAGGTTTGAGGCGCTCGTCATGGCACAGGGTGGGCGCATCCGCGCCCACCGTTCGCAGCGCGTGCAGAATGGTAACGTCTTCGTCGAACTCATATGCTTGGTCATTGATGGTTACGCGAAGCATGCTGTCAGCTCCTGTGTATAGTATCTTTCGATGCTGTGGGCGAATTCGGCCAGGCCGGTACCCAGGCCGCACAGGCTGGTGTGCGCCAACGCCGCTACGATTTCTTCCCATTCCGCTTTTTCTATGGCCGGGGCCTTGCCGGTTTGCAGTGGTTTTTCGAAGATTTGCTCGATGCGGCGGCTGCCGAGGCGGCAGGGTGTGCACTTGCCGCAGGATTCGTAGGCGCCGAAGGAAAAGATGTGGTGGATCAATGCCGCGATGGAGGTGTGTTCGTCGAAGACCACGACGCCACCGTGCCCGACCGCGGCGCCGATGGCGTGCAATTCCTCATGACCGAAAGGCGTGTCCAAAAGCTGTGGAGGTATCATTCCCGCCAGCGGCCCGCCGATGATGACACCCTTGAGTTTGCCCGTTTTCAGTCCGCCACCTAGCTGCTCTACAATGTGACGCACCGGCATGCCGAATTCGATTTCGTAAAGTCCGGGCCGATTGAATAGCGAGTTGAGTGAAACCAGCTTGGTTCCTCTGCTATTGGAAAAGCCAAGGGTCCGGTAAGCCTCCGCGCCGTGTTGCACGATCCAGGGAATGGCAGCCAGGGTTTCGACGTTATCGATCAGGGTGGGTTTGTCGAACAAACCACTCTCGGTTGGATAAGGCGGGCGGACGCGCACCTCGGGTCTTCGCCCTTCAATGGAGTTGAGCAGCGCCGTTTCTTCGCCGCAGATGTAGCTGCCCTGGCCTATTATCAGTTCGATGTCGAAGGAAAAACGGCTGTCGAGGATATTCTCGCCGAGATAACCCTGTTGCCGTGCATCGGCCAAGGCTTGTTTCAATATTATCCGGGCTTCGGGGTATTCGCTGCGCAAATAAATGCAGGCTTTGCTCGCGCCAACGGCATAGCCTGCGATGACGAGAGCCTCGATCAAGGCGTGCGGATCATCCTCCATGATGAAGCGGTCGATATAGGCGCCAGGGTCGCCTTCATCGGCATTGGCGACAACGAATTTTTCGTCGCCCGAAGCCTGAAAGACAGCACGCCACTTTCTGCCGGTGGGAAAGCCCGCCCCGCCGCGACCGCGCAAGCCGGAGTGTTCGATGGCTTGGACAATGGCGTCTGGCGCCGTCCGCAGCGCTTGCGCCAGTGCTGTGTAGCCGCCGTGCCCGGTGTAGGATTGAACAGTGCGCGCGCCGCCCGCGACGACGCGTTTCAGCACCACCGGTTGTGCAGCGTGTATCTCAATGCCCGGTCGACGGGTGTCGCCGCCCGCGGCGGGGGCGGCATAGCATTTTCCCAGGCAATAAATCCGCGCTGCCTGCGTTTGTGCGGTGTGCCAGCGATCGGGATCAAGGTGTCTGGCGGCAAAACACGCCATTCCCTGGCACGGGCTGTCAGCGACGGCTCGCCCGGTAAGGTGATAAAACGAGGCGATGTTTGGTTCATGCGGGTTTGTCTGCATCGGAAGCCCTCCGAAGACGTTACCGCTATTTTATCCTGTTATTTCACAGAGCCGTTTGATCTGGATCAAGGTTTGCTATTTCTGTTTTTTGGTAAAGTGAGATGATTGCCGATCAAGAGGAGCACAATGATGGAGTCTCAGGTCATGGTTTCATTGCAACAAAATCCGCTTTCCATGGACGAGCTTGGCAAAATACATGCCTATTGGCGCGCGGCGAATTATCTCTCTGTCGGGCAGATTTATCTGCTGGATAATCCGCTGTTGCGCGAGCCGCTCCGGCTGGAACACGTCAAACCGCGCTTGCTCGGCCACTGGGGCACCACACCGGGCCTCAATTTCATCTATGTTCATCTGAACCGCATCATCCAGGCGCATGATCTGAACGTCATCTACCTTGCTGGTCCCGGTCACGGTGGACCCGGCGTGGTGGCCAATACTTATCTGGAAGGCACTTACAGCGAGTTCTATCCGAACGTGGCGCGGAATGCGGAAGGAATGAAGAGACTGTTCAAGCAGTTTTCCTTTCCGGGGGGCGTCCCCAGCCACGTCGCGCCGGAAACGCCAGGATCGATACATGAGGGCGGTGAGCTGGGCTATGTTCTTTCTCATGCCTATGGCGCGGCGTTTGACAATCCCGATCTGGTGGTTGCCTGCGTGGTGGGTGATGGCGAGGCCGAGACCGGACCCTTGGCGACGGCATGGCATTCCAACAAGTTTCTTAATCCCATTCACGATGGTGCGGTGCTACCCATCTTGCATCTGAACGGCTACAAGATCGCCAACCCCGCTGTACTGGCGCGCCTCAGTCATGAGGAGCTGGAAAGCCTGTTCACAGGTTATGGCTACCAGCCCTTTTTCGTTGAAGGATCCGACGCAGAGGCCATGCACCAGTTGATGGCGGCGACGCTGAATGCGGTGATCGCACGGATCAAGGCGATCCAGAACGAAGCGCGCAGCACCGGCATCGCCACACGCCCGCGTTGGCCGATGATCATTCTGCGCACTCCCAAGGGATGGACGGGGCCGCAGCAGGTGGACGGTTTGAAAACGGAGGGGTTCTGGCGTTCACACCAGGTGCCGTTGTCCGGGATGGCGGAAAAGCCCGAGCATCTGAAATTGCTTGAACAATGGATGAGGAGTTACAAGCCGGAAGAGTTGTTCGATGAGAACGGCGCATTGATGCCTGAATTGGCCGCGCTTGCTCCCACGGGAGACAGACGCATGGGAGCCAATCCTCATGCCAATGGCGGTGCTCTGCTGCGGGATCTGATTTTGCCAGATTTCCGCGATTATGCCGTGGAGATTGCCAGGAGGGGGCGGACTTTTTCCGAGGCGACGCGGGTCATGGGCCGTTTCTTGCGCGATGTGATGAAGCTCAATCAGGGCCAGCGCAATTTTCGTGTGATGGGTCCGGATGAGACGGCTTCGAATCGTCTCGATGCCTTGTTCGAGGTGACGGATCGCACCTGGATGGCCGAAACCCTGCCTGAGGACGAGCATCTTTCAACGGATGGCCGGGTGATGGAAATACTCTCCGAACATACCTGCCAGGGATGGCTGGAAGGGTATCTTCTGACGGGGCGCCACGGACTGTTTTCCTGTTACGAGGCGTTCATCCACATTGTTGACTCGATGTTCAACCAGCACGCCAAATGGCTCAAGGTGACCGCCAAGGAAATTCCCTGGCGGCGGCCCATCGCCTCGCTCAATTATTTGCTCACTTCCCATGTCTGGCGTCAGGATCACAACGGTTTTTCTCACCAGGACCCCGGTTTCATAGATCATGTGGTAAACAAGAAGGCTGATGTGATCCGTGTTTATTTGCCACCCGACGCCAATACGCTGTTGTATGTCACCGATCAGTGTCTGCGCAGCCGCAATCTGATTAATGTCATTGTCGCCGGCAAGAACGATCAGCCGCAGTGGCTGGACATGGATGCCGCCATCAAACACTGCACCGCTGGCATCGGTATCTGGGAGTGGGCGAGCAACGACCGTGACAGCGAGCCGGATGTGGTAATGGCCTGCGCTGGCGATGTGCCGACCATCGAGACGCTGGCCGCCGTGGATTTGCTACGCCAACATCTGCCCGAACTCAAGGTGCGGGTTATCAATGTGGTCGACCTGATGACGCTGCAACCGCAGGAGGAGCATCCGCATGGTTTGTCGAACAAGGATTTCGATACCTTGTTCACCACTGACAAGCCGATCATTTTTGCCTACCATGGCTATCCTTGGCTGATTCATCGTCTCACTTATCGCCGCGCCAATCACAAGAATCTCCATGTGCGCGGCTACAAGGAGGAGGGCACCACCACCACACCCTTCGATATGGCGGTGCGCAATGATCTGGACCGCTTTCACCTGGTGGCCGATGTGGTCGATCGTGTTCCCAAGCTCGGCTATCTTGCCGCGTATGCCAAACAGGTGATCCGCGACAAGCTGATCGAACATAAACAATACATCACCACCCATGGGCAGGATATGCCGGAAATCAGGGAGTGGAAGTGGCCTGAGTAGAGAGTGCAGCAGTAAAGCGTTCCGGGAACTCTTGGATGGAGTTATCCTGTACTCCCATAAAGATGGGTTATTTCATCGGCGGGCACGGGTTTGTTCAGGAAATAGCCTTGCACGATATCGCATTGCTGCGTTCTTAGAAAAGCCAGTTGATCGGCCGTTTCAACGCCCTCGGCAACGACCTTTAACTTCAGGCTGCGAGCCATCGCGATGATGGCGTTGGCTATCGCCACATCGTCTGGGTCATGAGGAATATCTCGGACGAACGAGCGGTCTATCTTCAGCGTATCGATGGGCAGATGTTTCAGGCGACTCAACGATGAATAGCCGGTGCCGAAATCGTCGATGGCCAGCGTGACTCCCAGGGATTTCAGGTTTCTTAACAGTTCGATGCTGTGCTCGGCGATTTCAAGATCGCCTTCGGTGATCTCCAGTTCGAGTTGCAGCTCGCCCGGCCGCATCCCCGATTCTTCCATAACCGTGTATAGCGTGTTCAGAATCTGGCCCTGCAAGATCTGGCGTCCTACGATGTTGACGCCGATCTGTAATTGAGGCAAGCCAGCGGCACGCCATGCCTTGGCCTGATGATAAACCGTGTGCAGCACCCATTCACCGATGGGTACGATGAGGCCGGTCTCTTCGGCCACCGCCATGAATTTGTCCGGCGGCACCAGGCCCAGCTTGGGATGTTGCCAGCGGATCAGCGCTTCCACACCATAGATGGAGTTATTCTTGAGCAGGAATTGCGGTTGGTAATGCAACACGAACTCCTCCCGTGCCAGGGCTTGCCGCAGGCCCTGTTCAAGGGAGAGGTGCTCGAATGCCTTTTCAGTGAGCTCCGCGGCATAGAACTGGTAATTGTGCCTGCCGCTCTCCTTGGCGCGATACATCGCGGCATCGGCGGCCTTGGCGAGCCCCTCGCTGTCCTCTGCGTCATCGGGATATATGCTGATGCCGACGCTGGTGGAGGTGGTGATCTCATGCCCATCCACATAAATGGGCTGGGCCACGGTATTGATGATCTTCTTGGCCAGGATCGCGGCATCCTCGGCGTGAGCGACTTCGGACAGAATGATGGTGAATTCGTCGCCTCCCAGTCTGGCCACCGTATCCTCGGCGCGCACGCAGTTCTTCAGGCGGATTGCGATCTCTTGCAGCAATCGGTCGCCGCAGGCATGGCCCAAGGTGTCATTGATGATCTTGAAGCGGTCCAGGTCGAGAAACAGCAGCGCGACCTGTTGCTTGTGCCGCTTGGCCCGCCGCAGTGCCTGATTGAGGCTGGCGAGAAACAGCAGGCGATTGGGGAGTCCGGTGAGCGCATCATGGTGCGCGAGGTAGGTGAGCCTTTTTTCCGATTCCTTGATGGCGCTGATATCGGAAAATACCGCCAGGTAATTGGTGATCTGTCCTTCGTCATCTTTGATGGCAGTGACGCATTCCCATGCCGGATAGATTTCACCGTTCTTGCGTCGGTTCAGGACTTCGCCGCGCCATTGGCCATGGGTTTCCAGCGATTTCGATAATTCCGCCGGCAATGTTTTGTTATGCCGGCCGGATTGATAAAAACGAGGGTTTTCCCCCAGCGCTTCGTGCGATTCATAGCCGGTGATATCGGTGAACGCCTTGTTGACGGCCACGATGCCTTTTTGAGCGTCGGTGATGACGATGGCTTCGATTGTGTTGTCGAAAACCGAGGCGGCCAGACGCTGTCTTTCTTCGGCCTTCTTATATTCGCTGATATCCTGAACCGCCACCATGCGGATTGCCCGGCCTTGATATTCAACGGTCTTCGCCCTGATCTCGACGGGGATTTGCGCACCGTCTTTTTTGATGATGAAGATCTCGTAAGCACCCTCGAATCCAGCCTGCATGTTACAAAGCACCTGCTGCCGGGACCGAGGCGCCACGAATTCTATGACATTTCTGCCGATGGTCTCATCAGCGGCGTAGCCCAGGATTTCCGGGATGGCGGGATTGACGTCCAGGATCTTGCCCTGGTCGTGAAAAAAAAGTCCCTCATAAGAGGCGGCGAAGAAACGCGCCAACCGTTCTTCGCTCTGATGCATCGCCTCTTGCGCCAGCATGCGTTCCGCAATCTCCGCGCGCAGGGCGATATTGACTTTCTCAAGATCGGCGGTGCGTTCTTGCACCCGCTGCTCCAGCTCGTCGCGCACCTGTTGCAATTCCTCTTCGGCGAGTTTTTGCGCCGTGACATCCTTGTGCATCAAGACGATCTCGGTGATGGTCTCTCCATCTTTCACCGGGTAGATGAATCCGCTGACACAGCGCCTTGAGGCGGCATTGGGATATGTGCGTTGCGGATCGTACCAGATGGCGGGAATCTCGGTCGCCTTGCCGGAGAAGCCATTTTCTATGTAGAGCATTATCCCTTTCTCGATCAGTTGCGGGTCCTTGAGGATGTTATAGTCACTGATCATCTCGGGAGTGACACCCCATAACTCTTGCGAAGCCCGATTCATAAGGCGGGGTTTGCCATCGAGGGAAAATATTTGCATGGCGAATGGAGACTGTTCAAACAGGGTGCGAAACCGCCTCTCGGAAGGCTGTGGCTCCAGATTGCCTGATGTCTGAGAGGAGGATCCAGTACACATAAGTCAGTCTCGCAACGATGGGTTCTTTCAAGCGCCTATTGTAATCCTAACCTGCTGTTTTTCCCTACGGAGAAGGTGCTGTTTCGGCAGGGCTGGCCTGAGGTTCCGGTGTCGCCGTATCCGGCGGACGCTCGGCTTCCTCCTTTTCCATGTCAACCGGCTCCTTCGGTATTTCCAGTTCCGACGCGGTTTTCACGGGCGGCATCACCAGGCGCGGCGCGGCGTTGAAATCGCGGCCATAGCGCACCGCCATGCGCGCCAGAATGATGTTGGTTTTGCGCGCTGCGCGGCGGCTGCTGCGGTGGCTGTCGTAGTAGCGCGGATTGGGCACGATGGCGGCCAGCCACGCGGCTTCGCGCGGGGTCAGCTTGGCGGCGGATTTGCCGAAATAATGGCGCGCCGCCGCCTCGGCGCCGAAGACGCCATCGCCCCACTCGATGACATTCAGATAAATCTCGAAGATGCGCCGTTTGTCCAGGCTCTTTTCCAGCATCACCGTGATGACGGCCTCTTCCGCTTTGCGCCAGGGGGTGCGCTGCGCCGACAGAAAAAGGTTTTTGGCGAGCTGCTGACTGATGGTGCTACCGCCGGCGACCACCTTGCCTTGTTTGAGATTCTTTTCCGCGGCGACCTTGATGCCTTCCCAATCGAAGCCTTCATGGCTATAAAACGTGGCATCCTCCGACGCGATGACGGCGCGTTGCAGGTAGCGCGAGATACGCGCCATCTCCATCCAGCGATAATCGATTCTGGTGGGTTTGCCCTCGGCCTCCATCTCTGCCAGCCGCGCGCGCATCAGCGCCGTCTCTTCGGGATTATGGGTGGCAAGGCGCGTGACCTGCCAGTAGATCCAGCCTTGATAGAGCAATACGGCGAGCAGCGCCAAGCCCAGGCCGCGCCATAGCCATTTGTAAAAAACTTTCATCGTTGGATTTCTTTTATGTCTTGGCGGTTATTATGCGTAGCGACAAAAATAGCATGCACATAGCGCACGCTACGATGTATGTCATTGCGGATGGATTTAGATGACTCTGACGCCTTCATGCTCCAGCATCTGCACCAGGCTGATCAATGGCAGACCGACGAGGGCGGTGGGGTCTTCGCCTTCCAGTTTGTCGAACAACGCGATGCCCAAGCCCTCCGATTTGAACGAGCCTGCGCAGTTATAAGGCTGTTCGCGGCGTAGATAGTTGTCGATCTGCGCCGCGCTGAGAACCCGGAACACCACGGTGAAAGGGATGACGTTGACTTGCATGCGCCGGGTGGCACCATTGAGCAGGCATAATCCGGTCAGGAACTCCACGCGCTTGCCAGAGGCGTTGCTGAGTTGGGCGACGGCGTTGTCGTGATTTCCCGGCTTGCCCAGGATTTGATCCTCCAGCACCGCCACCTGATCCGAGCCAATGATCAATGCGTCGGGGTGCTGGTGCGCCACGGCATGCGCTTTGGCGCTGGCCAGCCGAGCCACCAACGCTTCCGGGGATTCGCCGGGCAACGGTGTTTCGTCGGCCTGCGGGGTGATGGTGATGAAGGGCAAGCCGAGCCGATGAAGCAGTTCCTTCCTGTAAGGCGAGGAAGAGGCCAGGATCAACTGTTGCCGTTTGTGTCCGTTGTGTTGTTCAACCGATTTCAATCAGAGCCTCGTCGGGATTCACGCTGTCGCCTTTCTTCACATTGACCGCCAGTACTTCACCGGCGATCGGCGCCTGAACTTCCGTTTCCATTTTCATCGCCTCGGTCACCAGCACCGGATCACCCGCTTTGACCGTGTCGCCCACTTTCACCAGCACCTCGACGATGGTGCCGGGCATGGACGTGGTGACGTGTCCCGGCGCCTGGGCCTTGAGGCGTTTGCTGCCCTTGCCGCCGTTCGATGGCGCGGCGGAGGAGGCCAGCTCCTGGAGCGTTTCGACGATGATCTCTTCCGGTACGCCATCCACCGAGACATAGAGCGGCCGCCGGTTCTGCGTGGCGTGGCCGCTGCCGGTGACATTGATGTGGTAGGTCTCGCCGTGCAGGGTGACGTTGAACTCCACCGGCGTCGCGCCGCGGATCAAGGCGGCCTCGGCCGGTGTTTCGAGCGGTTCGGGAACCAGCGAGCCGGCCGCGCGCTGTTCCAGAAAGCCGCGCGCGATTTCCGGGAACATGGCATAGCTCAGCACATCTTCCTCGCTGGCGGCGAGCGTGCCGATCTCATCGCGCAACGTCTCCATCTCGTCTTTGAGCAGATCGGCCGGGCGGCACTCGATGGCCTCTTCATTGCCGATCGCCTGCTGGCGCACGAAAGGATTCACCGTGCCCGGCGTTTTGCCGTAGCGCCCCTGTAAATAGAGCTTTACCTCGTTGGTGATAGTCTTGTAGCGTGCGCCGGCCAGCACATTGAGCAAGGCCTGGGTGCCGACGATTTGCGAAGTGGGCGTGACCAGCGGCGGGTAACCGAGATCTTCGCGTACTCGCGGAATCTCCTCCAGCACCTCGTTCATGCGTTCCAGCGCGCCCTGTTCGCGCAACTGATTGGCGAGGTTCGAGACCATACCGCCGGGAATCTGGTTGACTTGGACGCGGGTGTCGATGCCGGTGTATTCGCTCTCGAAGCGGCGGTATTTCTTGCGCACCTCGTAGAAGTAAAAGCCAATCTCCTGCAACAGCTCCAGGTCGAGGCCGGTGTCATATTCCGTACCGCGCAGCGCCGCGACCATGCTCTCGGTGGGAGGATGGCTGGTACCGCCGGAGAAGCTCGAAATGGCGGTATCGATGTGGCGGCAGCCATTCTCGATCGCTTTGATCTGGCACATGCTGGCCAGTCCGGCGGTGGCGTGCGAGTGCAGATGTACGGGTAGCTTGACGGCGCTCACCAGGTTGCGTACCAGCTCTGCCGTGACCATCGGCGTCAGCAATCCCGCCATGTCCTTGATGGCGATGCTGTCGCAACCCATCGCTTCCAATTGGTGTGCCATGTCGATATATTGCGCGATGCCATGCACCGGGCTGGTGGTGTAGCAGATCGTTCCCTGAGCGTGTTTGCCGGCGTCTCTGACGGCTTCGATGGAAACGCGCAGATTGCGTGTGTCGTTGAGCGCGTCGAAGATACGAAACACATCGATGCCATCAGCCGCGGCCTTTTTCACAAAGGCGCGCACCACGTCGTCGGAATAGTGGCGGTAGCCGAGCAGATTCTGGCCGCGCAGCAGCATTTGCAACCGGGTATTGGGCAGCGCAGCGCGCAGCTTCTTCAAGCGCTCCCAAGGGTCTTCCTTGAGAAAGCGCAGACAGGCATCGAAGGTTGCGCCGCCCCATACCTCCAGCGACCAGTAACCCGCCTGATCCAGCCTGGAGCAGATCGGCAGCATGTCTTCGGTGCGCATACGTGTTGCGATCAGGCATTGGTGCGCGTCGCGCAGGATGGTGTCGGTGATATGGACGCGGGACATAGCGGTGCTCACTTGATTCAGGAATGGGAAGCGGTTTCGTTCAGCGCGGCCAGGTGCGCGAAAATGGCGGCGGCGATGGCGGCCGCCAGCTCGCGCGGCGGGCGGCGCACGGAATAATCCACCAGTTCGGGATGCGTTTCGACGAAGCTGGTATCGAACGAGGCATTCTGGAATTCCGGCGAATGGAGGATTTCGATGTGATAAGGAATCGTGGTCTTGATACCGTAGACGCCGATGTCGCGCAACGCGCGATCACCACGATCCAGTACTTCATCCCAGGTTAGCGCCCAGACGGTCAGCTTCACACACAGCGAATCGTAATAGGGCGGGATCTCGTAACCGGTATAGATCGCGCCATCGGTGCGCACGCCGGGGCCGCCGGGCGCGAAATAACGGGTGATGCGACCGAAGCTGGGCAAAAAGTCGTTTTTCGGGTCCTCGGCGTTGATGCGGAACTGGATGGCGTAGCCGCGGCGCTGCACCTCGTCCTGGCGGTAACGCAGGCGCAGGCCCGATGCGATGCGGATCTGCTCGCGGACGATGTCGATGCCGGTGATCTGTTCCGTGATGGTGTGCTCCACCTGCAAGCGGGTGTTCATCTCCATGAAATAGAAATTGCCCTGCGCATCGAGCAGGAACTCCACTGTGCCGGCATTCTGATAGCCGACCGCCCTGGCGGCGCGCACCGCAAGATCGCCCAGTATCGCGCGCTGATGATCGGTGAGCTGTGGCGAGGGGGCGATCTCGATCAGTTTCTGATGGCGGCGCTGGATCGAGCAGTCGCGTTCGAACAGGTGAATGACGTTGCCGTGGTGATCGCCCAGCACCTGCATCTCGATATGCCGCGGATTGACGATGCACTTTTCGAGAAAGATCTCGGCGCTGCCGAAAGCCTTGGTGGCCTCCGAGATGACGCGATCGAAGTTCTTCTTCAGCTCTTCCGGGTTTTCGCAGCGCCGGATACCGCGTCCGCCACCGCCCGACGTGGCCTTGAGCATCACCGGATAGCCCATGGTGTCGGCGCATCGCAGGGCTTCTTCCACCGAACCCAGATTGCCCTCGCTGCCGGGGATGACCGGAATGCCGGCCGCGATCATCGCCTGGCGCGCGGCGATCTTGTCGCCCATGCGGCGGATGACATCGGCGGAGGGGCCGATGAAGCGGATATTGCGGCGTGCGCAAATCTCCGCCAGTCCGGCATTTTCCGACAGAAAACCATAACCGGGGTGCAGCGCATCGCAGCCGGTCGCCACCGCCAGATTGACGATGCGATGGGCATTCAAATAGCCCGCCACCGACTCCGGGCCGATATTATAGGCCTCGTCAGCCTTTTTGACGTGCAAGCCGTGGCGGTCGGCGTCGGTATAAATCGCCACCGAAGTGATACCCATTTCCGCGCAGGCGCGCACGATACGCACGGCGATTTCGCCGCGGTTGGCGATCAGGACTTTTCGGATCAAGGGGGCAGCCTCGCGCGTGTTATCCCTAAGGTGGAAAATCGGCCTGGCTTAGCGTTTTCTTTAGTACTGATTTCTACGGGAATCGACCGTCATAGTCAAGCGGAAGGGCCGGATTTGCCGGGCGTTTTTGACACGAGGCGCGAGTCCCTTGTAAAATAGTCGGCTTATGTCGAGCCGACTGCCCGAATATATAGATCCCCTGCGCCTGGCGGAGGCGCGGGCGGTGTTGCAAGGCCAGTTTGCCATCGCCGGCATGCGGCGTTTGGCATCCGCCCTCCACTCCACGCAGGGCGTGGTGGATGTCGATATCGAGTTTGGCATCGACGAGGCGCGGACTCCGTATGTCAAAGGGGTGTTGCGTGCCGGGCTCGAAGTGGTGTGCCAGCGATGCCTCGGGCCGATGGTGCTGCCTGTCGAGGTAGAGGTGGCCCTGGGTATCGTGACCTCGGCGCAGGAAGCCGATCGCCTGCCGGGTAATTATGACCCATTGCTGGTGGAGGAAGAACCGATCTCCCTCAAGGATGTGGTCGAGGACGAACTGATTCTCTCTCTGCCCGTGGCGCCTGTGCATCTCGAACAGCAATGTCCGCCGTGGCGGGATACCGTGGTCGAGCAGCCGGCGGAGAAGACCGGCAAGCCCAGCCCGTTTGCGGTGCTGGCGCAGTTGAAGGATAAGAAACAATAGTTGTGTTTTGGGGTAGCCCGAATCTTTTAAGTACCTTTTGGAGTGTAAAATGGCCGTACAACAGAACCGTAAAACCCCTTCCAAGCGTGGCATGCGCCGGGCGCACGACGCGCTTACTGCCAAGACCCTGTC
The DNA here is from genome assembly GCA_005240065.1 of Gammaproteobacteria bacterium. Classification (GTDB taxonomy): domain Bacteria; phylum Pseudomonadota; class Gammaproteobacteria; family Ga007554; genus SBBG01. Next base: position 41,049 of record SBBG01000237.1, read on the forward strand.
GGTCGAGTCGACCACGGGTGAAACCCATTTGCGTCATCACATCAGCCCGGATGGTTATTACCGTGGCCGCAAGATTCTCGGCGCCAAGGGCGAATAACGCTTGGGATTGACGCTTGCTTTGGATGCCATGGGCGGGGATCACGGTCCTTCCGTGGTCGTCCCCGCGGCGCTGAGCGTCCTTGCCGGGCAGGCTGATCTCACGCTGATCCTGGTGGGCGATCAGGAGGTGATCGCCAGGGAGCTGACCGCATATGGCGCGAAGGCGAGCGACAGCTTGCAGATCCATCACGCTTCGCAGCGTGTCGAAATGCACGAGCCGCCTTCCCAGGCGTTGCGCGGAAAGAAGGATTCCTCGATGCGCGTAGCGATCGATCTGGTCAAGTCCGGTCGCGCGCAGGCCTGCGTCAGCGCGGGCAATACCGGCGCCCTGATGGCGACCGCCCGCTACGTGCTGAAAACTCTGCCGGGCATCGACCGTCCCGCCATCATCTCCGCCTTGCCGACCATGACCGGACATACCCACATGCTCGATCTGGGGGCGAATGTCGATTCGACCGCCGAGCATCTGTTCCAGTTTGCCGTCATGGGCTCGGTGTTGACCAGCGCGGTGGATAACATCGACCGCCCCAAGGTCGGCTTGCTCAATATCGGCGAGGAAGAGATCAAGGGCAACCAGGTCGTGAAAGACGCCGCCTCCTTGCTCGCCGCGAGCGACCTTCACTATGTCGGCTTCGTCGAGGGCGATGATATTTACAAGGGCGCTGTCGATGTCGTGGTGTGCGACGGGTTTGTCGGCAATGTCGCGTTGAAAACCAGCGAAGGGGTGGCGAAGATGATCGGTCACTATATGAAGCAGGAATTCAGCCGCTCTTTGTTTTGCAAATTCGCCGGATTGTTCGCCAAGCCGGTGTTGACGGGTTTTCGCGCCAAGATTGATCCCCGCCGCTACAACGGCGCGAGCTTGGTGGGCTTGCAGGGCATCGTCATCAAGAGCCACGGTGGTGCGGATACCTTCGCTTTCGCCAACGCCATCAAGGAGGCGGTGCTCGAGGTCAAAAAGGATGTGCCGCAGCGCATCAGCGCGCAACTGGAATCGTTTCTGTTGGAGAGGCGCGCGAGTTGAACCATTCACGCATCATCGGCACCGGCGGCTATCTGCCTGACAAGGTGCTGACCAATCGCGACCTGGAGCAAATGGTCGAGACCACCGACCAGTGGATCGTCGAGCGCACCGGCATTCGCAAGCGCCACGTCGCCGCGCCCGGTCAGACCACCTGTGACATGGCCGAGGTGGCGGCGCGCCGCGCGATCGAGGCGGCGGGCATCGCTGTTTCGGACATCGATCTCATCATCGTGGCGACCACCACCCCCGACAGGGTCTTTCCCAGCACCGCCTGTCTGTTGCAGCAGCGCTTGGGGATCTCCGGTCCGGCGGCATTCGATGTGCAGGCCGTGTGCACCGGCTTTGTCTATGCGCTGTCGGTGGCCGACAAGTTCATCCGCACCGGCAGCGCGCGCCATGCGCTTGTGGTGGGCGCGGAAACACTGTCGCGCATCGTCGACTGGAAAGATCGCGGC
>SBBG01000153.1 GCA_005240065.1 Gammaproteobacteria bacterium
CGTTGTCCCCGCCGCAAGCGAGCGGGGTATTGATGAATTAAACTGTCTTGCCGCGGTAAATCACCATGCTGGCACCTTGGCTCTGCGCAAAGTTGTCGTAGCCGATCAGACGCACATGGTTATTGGGATTGGCCCTGTGGCAAGCATCGGCCTCAGCCAGAATCTTGTTAACATCGGTTTCGCCGAACATCGGCAGCTTCCACATATACCAGTAAGAATCCATCAGATGTTCCGGCTCGGTGTGCTCGATGGCCGGATTCCAGCCTTTGCGAACGATATACTCCACCTGTTTGCGAATCTCATCGTTGTTCATCGCCGGCAGGTAAGAGAAGGTTTCGAACTTGCGGCTGGCGGGATCGCTCAGGCGCGATTTGTAGTCTTGCATTTCGCTCATGATTTGGTGCTCCGTAAAGTTTTGGTTGCGTTCAAATTCGATGGTTGAGGATATCGTGCCGCCTTTTTTCAGACCGGTAGCGAGTTTCGAATAGCGAGGATTGCCTCGCTATTCGCCACTTTATTACTACGCGCCACTTACTTATGCGCCACGTCCAGCTTGTCAACAGTGTCGAACTCGAACTTGATCTCTTTCCATGTTTCCATGGCGATTTTCAGTTCGGGACTGGACTGAGCGGCCTTGGTAAGCACTTCTTTACCGGCCTTCTCGATTTCGATACCTTCGTTGCGCGCCTTGACGCAGGCTTCCAGAGCCACACGGTTGGCGGCGGCGCCGGCGGCGTTGCCCCACGGATGACCCAGCGTGCCGCCACCGAACTGCAACACGGAATCGTCACCGAAGATATTGACCAGCGCGGGCATGTGCCACACATGGATACCGCCGGAAGCGACGGCGAAGGCGCCGGGCATGGAACCCCAATCCTGATCGAAGAAGATACCGCGCGAACGGTCTTCAGGGACATAGGATTCACGCAGCAGGTCGATCCAGCCCAAGGTGGAGGCGCGGTCGCCTTCCAGTTTACCCACCACGGTACCGGTGTGCAGATGGTCGCCGCCGGACAGACGGAGGATCTTGGTTAACACGCGGAAGTGGATGCCGTGGTGCGGATTGCGGTCGACCACGGCGTGCATGGCGCGATGGATGTGCAGCAGCATGCCGTTGTTGCGACACCAGTTGGCCAAGCCCGTGTTGGCGCAGAAACCGCCGGTGATATAGTCATGCATGATGATCGGCGCACCGATTTCCTTGGCGTATTCGGCACGCTTGTACATCTCTTCCGGGGTCGGCGCGGTCACGTTCAGGTAGTGCCCCTTGCGCTCGCCGGTTTCGGCTTCGGCCTTGAGGGTAGCTTCCTGCACGAAGTCGAAACGCTGCCTCCAGCGCATGAACGGCTGGCTGTTGATGTTTTCGTCGTCCTTGGTGAAGTCCAGGCCACCGCGCAAGCACTCGTAAACGGCGCGGCCGTAGTTCTTAGCGGACAGACCCAGCTTGGGCTTGATGGTGCAGCCCAGCATCGGACGGCCGTACTTGTTCATTACGTCGCGCTCGACCTGGATACCGTGAGGCGGGCCGCCGCAGGTCTTGACATAGGCGATGGGGAAGCGCACATCTTCCAGACGCAGGGCGCGCACGGCCTTGAAACCGAACACGTTACCGACCAGCGAGGTGAACACGTTCACCACGGAGCCTTCCTCGAACAGGTCGATGGGATAGGCGATAAAGGCATAGAAGCAGGTATCGTCACCAGGCACGTCTTCGATGGCGTAGGCGCGGCCCTTGTAGTAATCCATATCGGTCAACAGATCAGTCCACACCGTGGTCCAGGTACCGGTGGAGCTTTCCGCAGCCACGGCGGCGGCGGCTTCTTCACGATCCACTCCAGGCTGAGGGGTGATCTTGAAACAGGCGAGGATGTCTGTATCCAGCGGAGTGTATTCCGGCATCCAATAAGTGTGGCGATACTCTTTAACGCCAGCATTGTATTTTTTCACTGCCATAGGTGACTCCTTTTGTCTTAAAGGGATTAAACAAAAACGCTTTCGCAAACCCGGAACCGGCGCTTCGCTGCCGCAACGAGAAACCTTTCAACTTCAGTGGTTGTTACTATGCCCCGTTTCTACCATAAATAACATTCAGTATTTTTTATTGTCATAATAAGATATATTTATGGAGCTACAGAATACCGGCAACCCCATGAAAAACGCCACCCTGCGCCAGCTCCGCATATTCGAAGCCGTTGCGCGGCACATGAGCTATACCCGCGCGGCGAAGGAATTGTACCTGACCCAGCCGGCAATATCCATGCAAATCAAGCAGCTCGAGGAAAACGTCGGGCTGCCGCTCTTCGAGCAGGTCGGCAAGCGCATCTACCTCACCGAAGCCGGCCACGAACTCCATCACTACAGCCGCCACATCACCCAACAACTGGCCGAAGCCGAAACCGTGCTGTCCGGGCTCAAGGGCGTCACGCGCGGGCGGCTCAACATCTCCGTGGTCAGCACCGCCAAACATTTCGCACCCTACCTGCTCGCCATCTTCAGCAAACGCTTCGAAGGCGCCACGGTCAGCCTGAACGTCACCAACCGCGAAACCCTGCTGCGCCAGCTCGCCGCCAATGAACGCGACATGGTCATCATGGGCATCCCCCCCAAACAGGATGACTTCGTCGCCGAGCCATTTATGGAAAACCCGCTGGTGGTAATCGCGCCTTACAACCATCCATTAAGCGGCAAACACGGCATCCCACTGACACGGCTGCAACAGGAAACCTTCCTGATGCGCGAGCAGGGTTCCGGTACACGCATCGCCATGGAACGTCACTTCGCCGAGCAGGGCATTAATCTCGTCAGCCGCATGGAGATGAACAGCAACGAAGCCATCAAGCAGGCAGTGCAGGCCAGTCTGGGTCTGGGCATTGTCTCCAGACACACCATCAATCTGGAGGTCGAAGTCAAACGCCTAGCCACCCTGGATGTCGCGTCCTTCCCGATCATCCGTCACTGGTATCTGGTGCACCAGCGGGACAAGCGCCTTTCCCCCATCGCCCAGGCATTCAAGGATTTCATCCTGGATGAAGCCAAGGGCCTGCTGGAGAGCATGAGGAGCACTCTCCCATCAGATACCGCCGCCAAGAAAATCCAGAGCAAAAACGCGCGCCGATAAAGCCGTCATACCGACGGCTTGTCCGTAACGACATTCTTTCTGCGCATCACCTCGATATCGGAAACCAGCACCATCATATGATGGCCACGGCGCATGATCTTGGCCAAGTCTTCCATGACTTCATCGAACTGCCCTGGCGGCACAACCATCAAAAAAAGGATGTTGCTGTCGATATCCATCAGCCCAGGCTGGATACCCGAAGCCCCCGCACCACGCGCATCGACTACCGTATAACCACTCACCGAACGCCGCTTGGAGAGATCGACAAGCTGCGACTCAAGCTCCGCCGCCGCGATAATGCGGATCAATTTCTCTGAAACCAGTTTGACCATATCACCACCCTCGATTGTCATGCCGCCAGCCATTGCGCCATTTCATAATACAGCGGAATACCGAAGATAACATTGAACGGGAATGTTACCCCAAGAGACAGCGTCAGATAAAAAGAAGGGTTGGCCTCGGGAATCGCCAGGCGCATGGCGGGCGGCACCGCGATATACGAGGCACTCGCGGCTAGCACCGCCACCAGAGTAACCCCCCCCACACTGAAACCGAGCATACTGTGCCCCACCAGCAGACCTATCGTGCCGCCGATAAGCGGCATGGCAATACCAAACCCTACCAGAAAAATCCCCACCTTGCGGAATTCCCCGATGCGCTTGGCCGCTTCCATCCCCATCTCCAGAAGGAAAAGCGAGAGAACGCCCATGAAGATCCCATCATAAAAGGGCAAGACCTTTTTCAGGCTGGCGGGCGTGGCAAGAACCCCCACCAATATCGCACCCAGCAACAGGATAACGCTGCCGTTGGTGAACGCGTCACGGAGCAGCTCACCCATTACAGAATGACCTTTCGCCCCGGTATCGTTACCGTTCTGCACCTGTGGACCGCGCGAAAATTTGGCGAGCAACAGGCCGATGATGATCGCAGGAGACTCCATGATGGCCAGCATGATGATGGGATAGGTCTCATGTTCGATGTTCTGCACTTCGAGAAACGCCAGCGCGGTAAGGAAAGTACCGGCGCTCACTGACCCATAATGCGCGGCGATGGCCGATGAATTGAGCGCATCGATACGCCCAAGCCAGCGCAGAATCACATACGCCAGCAACGGCATCAAAAATCCCAATGCCAGCGCCGCGACCACCGCATCGACCGCCGAGCCGAAATCGGCCTTGGCCAACTCCATTCCGCCATGCAGGCCGATACCCAGCAGGAGGTAAATGGAGAGAGCCTTCGCCAGATCGGCGGGAAATTTCAAATCCGAACGAATGACCTGGGCAAAAAACCCTATCACAAAAAACAACACCGCTGGAATCAAAAGATTGGAAATCATGTCATGTCCACCTCATCAAGCTACCGCCGATTATCACGGCGTTTTCCATGACCCCAATCATGCCCCGAAAAATCTATAAATAAAATTAGTTTTTAATGATTATCCTGATAGAATATTTTCTATGGATATCTTCCGGAAGAAATGGCCATGAGACACACCACTTTTCGCCAACTGAAGGTCTTCGAAACAATCGCGCGCCATTCCAGCTTTACCCGCGCCGCTGAGGAACTCTACCTGACGCAGCCGACCGTCTCGATGCAGATCAAACAACTCACCGATATCGTCGGCATGCCCCTGTTCGAGCAGATCGGAAAACGCATCTTTCTCACCGACGCGGGTCACGATCTCTATAACACTTGCCAGGAAATCTTCGGCAGCCTGGAACGTTTCGAGATGGTGATCGCCGATCGCAAGGGGTTGAAAAAGGGACGCCTGCGCCTGTCCGTCATCACCACCGCAAAATATTTCGTACCGCGCGTGCTCGGCCCTTTTTGCGGCCGCTACCCCGGCGTCGATATTTCCATGGAGGTCGCCAACCGTGAACGCATCCTGGAACGACTGAACGATAACGTCGACGACCTCTACATTCTCGGTCAACCGCCGGAGAATCTCGACACCAATTCCAAGGCGTTCATGGAAAACCCGCTGGTCATCGTGGCACGCAGCGATCATCCGCTGGCGAAACGCAAACACATTCCTCTGGCGCGTATCGCCGAAGAACCCTTCATCATGCGCGAGCCGGGCTCCGGCATCCGTCAGGCGACACAGCAGCTTTTCGAGCAACACGACATCCCCCTGCGCATCAAGCTCGAACTTGGCAGCAACGAAGCCATCAAACAGGCCATCGCGGGCGGGTTGGGAATCGCCGCACTGTCTCTGCACACTCTGGCGCTGGACGGCGCATCGGGCGAATTCGTCATTCTGGATGTGGAGGGTTTTCCCATCCTGCGCCATTGGTATATCGTCTACCCCGCCGAAAAGAAGCTATCGGTGGTGGCGCAAGCGTTTTACGACTACCTGGTTACCGAAGGCAGGCAAGTGGCGGAATCGCCCTTCCTGGAGGCGGCGGCCCATTGGCCGCCCGAAGCGCTGGCGGCATTGAAACATAGACCGGAAGTGAAACTTGGCAAAAAGGCATCCAAAGGACGAAGGGTGGGCATGAGGAGGTAAAGGGACACAAGAAACGAGGAACCTCTGACACACAGAGGTTCCTCAAGGATCAATGCGGCGCGCGCGACACCAACGCCGCGAACGACAACAAACGCGGAATCTCCGAAGCAGGTTCCAGATCACGCTCGGGACGGAACACCAGTACCGCGTTGTTGCGGATTTCGAGGTAAAAACCGGGATGCTCGCAGAGGTGCTTGATGATCTCACCGGTCATGAATGCACGCGCACGTTCGGGATCGGCGGCATAAAGCTTGTAATGGCGCGCGAACTCTTTCGGCTGCGCAATCTCCACTTCCTGATACTCTACGAGATAGCGATCGAGATAGTCTCCCGGCGTTACGGCGAGATCGGGCAACACAGCGTCCCCCACCGGACGCAGCAACACAAGCGTATGGCGGTACTCCGCGTAGTAGTCGGGCGCCGACGTATGGCTGTAATCGAAAACCCTCACATCACAACCATCATAACTTCCTGTCATGACGTTGCTTTCCTGACGATTCGATCCACGACGCAGGTAAATCAGATTATGGACGTTCAACGTGCCTACCGTGACCGGCGAAAAGTGGAACCCGAACTGGCCAGCGGCATCGGCCATCTCCTGCTCGCGTAACGAAAGCGCGGCCTTTTCCTTGACGAGTTTGACATCGTGCATCCGCGCCGACAGCGAATGACTGGTGAATTGCTGGAAATTCTCCATGCCGCGAATGGCAAATGGGCGTCCATCGCGCAGGTACTCTTCCTTTAACTGGTGCAGATACTCCATCGAAGTATGATCTATGATGCGGCCCGATTCGGTCACTGTGAGTATCAGGCCGGCATTGGCGGGAATGGCCGATAACGTGCGCTCAAGCGACAGAAGGTTGAAGCATACCAGGGAAGACAATGAAACGTGATAATACACCCTGCCGTCCTCCTCCTTATGCTTGACCTTGATCACCGGACTGCGGAACAAGCTGAGCAAACTCGCCCACAGGAAGACAAACGCCTGATGGAATGTCAACCGCCCCGCCAGAATGAACCGGAACGAAGGAGTGAGCAGATAGACCAGCATCACAATCTCGGCCGCCACACCGAGCAAGATACCTTTGAGCAGATCGGTAGCAAGAATCGCCAGGATGGTGAAGACGAATATCACGATCTGGTCGCGCCCGATAGCGAAGGTCTTGGTGAACACCTTATACTCGCACAAGCGCCAGCCGACATAGATCAGGATGGCGCCGATCGCCGCGAGGGGTATGCGGCTAATGAGATCCTTGGCGAAAAAGAGAAACAGGATCAGAAACATCGCATTATAGAAATTCGCCCATAGTGTGCGCCCGCCGGCATCGATATTGGCGCGGCTTTTGACGCCCCCGGGAATGATGGTGAGGCCGCCGGCGATGCTCGACAGCATGTTCGAAATCCCCATCGCACGCAACGTGGTATTGGGTTGCGATTTGCGCTGGTAAGGGTCGATCTTGTCCACGGCAGAAATGGTGGCGAGCGACTCGATACCGTCGATGAGCGTCAGCGTGATCACAACCACCAGCACACTACCCCACAGCTCTGTCCGGCTCCACACCTCGCCGAATGCAGGCAGCGTAATGCCTCCTTCGAGTATGTCCTCGGGCATTTTGATCAGATACTTCACGTCCAGCTCGAACGCATATCCGAGCACGATACCGACCGCCGCCACGAAAAGTGGCGGCGGCGCCCGGCGCATCCACGCGTGACGCGTGCGGTTGAGATAAAACATCAGGAACAGGCACAGTGCGCCGATGATGAAGATTTGCGGTTCGAGATGCAGGAAGTGCTCCGGCACATTGGCAATGGCGGCCACCATGTTTTTCGCCGGCGGAACGAGGACACCGAGCAGCGCCGGTATTTGCTTGATAATGATCATCAGCCCGATGGCGGCGAGCATGGCCTCCACCACGGTCACAGGCAGAAACATCGCCACCAGCTTGCCCGCCTTGACCATGCTCAGCAACACCTGCACCAGACCGGTAAGACAGATTGCGACAAGCAACAGCGGATATCCGGCGGCCAGATCGCCATGACCGAGCGTGAGCATGCCGGCAAACAGGGCCGGCGCGAGACCGGCGGCCGGGCCGCTGATCGTCACATACGCGCCGCCGAGAAAGGGGAAGATGAGACCGGCGATGATCGCCGAAATAATACCGGTCACCGGCGGCGCGCCGGAGGCTACCGCGATACCGAGCGACAACGGCAGCGATACCAGAGCGACCTGCATACCGGCAACGAGATCATAGCGCCAGTGCTTGAGTCCCTGCACGCCGTTTTGTGGCTTTTCGGTCATCGGCTATTCGGCCCAAGGTTGGGTACGTTATGCGCACCGTCTGTTATTGCGCGGTACGGGGTAATGCACCGGCCCAGAAAGGCTATTTACCATTAAACCCGGCAAGCAAATTCATCTGCTTTTCCAGTTTTTCTCCCACATGCAAAGTGCGCCGCGCGCACCATCCGTGCAGTGCGTGAGACACACCCTACGAAACTCTGGATAGTGACGATCTATTTGATTGCCGGGTCAATCAAAGCGATTTTCAATCGGGCCAAACACGCTTCGGATACAAATTACCCCAAGGATCGTCCAAGCTCTTTGCGGACGGAGCCTGATCATTGTGATTGGCGAATGTGCACGGCTTCCCAGGCTTGGCGACCGGCGCTTGCTGAGGGCGATCGGACGCGGTCACCGTTACGGCTTGCGACGCCTGTGCGGGCCGTTCCTGTTGCGTTTTTTTAGCTTGGCGCACGCTGGCGGCCAGCTTTTCTTCCAGACTCTTTTTCATAACATCAATACCTCTTCAATAATGGCGTCAATCTCGGCAACCGCCGGCTTTGGACGGCGCGCCAGTTCATAGATGCTCAAGCCCTCCAGGGCGGCGTTGCGATAAGCCGCGCGCCGTTGCACCGTGCCTTTCAAAGCGGGAATATCGAACTCGGCCAGCGCTTGCTGCATGGATTGCGACAACGCATTGCGCGCTTCGAGCTGATTGAGCAACAGCCTGGCATGCAGACCACGGTTTCGTTGTTTGGCATCCTCGACCGCATGAGCGATGCGCAGACTCGCCCACAAATCCACCGGAGAAGGCAGGACGGGGATCAGAACGACATCGGCGGCCACCATCGCGCGATGCACGGTATCGGTCTCCAGCGTGGGCGGACAATCGACGAGAATGAAGCGATAATAATCCCGGAATCGCTCCACCTCGCGCTCCAGGTCATCCGCCACCGGAATCACCGCCACGGAATAGGCACGGCCTTCGGGAGCAAGCTTCCCCCATTGCGTGGCCGACCGCTGCGGATCGGCGTCCAGCACCAGCGTGCGTCCGCGCCGGGCAAACCCCGCCGCCAGATTCATGGTTAGGGTCGTCTTGCCCGTGCCACCCTTTTGATTGGCGATGGTTACAATCCGGGCGGGCACGGTCACCATTTCTCGTGCCAGCACCGTGAATCGTAAATATCGGAACAGGATAAAACGGATGGATTTTTCCGCCAGGCTGGGCGCAGACCCGCCGCCGCACTCATTGTGCGACAAAGGGCTGCAACAGCGTATGGCGGAAAAAGACATCGCTTTATGTTTCGACATTTATGATTCACGGTACTAGTCCTGTTTCCCGGCGCTGCTCTCTTGATAGAATGCCTCAATCTGCGCCGCCAGTCCGATATCCGCCTCGCCGATCACCTTGCCGTCACGGGCATCGATGGTCACATTGACGTAAGTGGTGCCGAAACTAGTACTAGGATAATAGCCTTCGCGCTCGGAGAGAGCGGCCATCCAGTCGAGAAAACGGCGCGCGTCGGCATAACCCGAAAAGATCAAGCGACGATGCAGTGCGGGCGGCTTGTCACGCCGCTCCCAACCTGCAGGGATGATTTGCTGTTTCTCGCTCATTTCACAGCACCTCCGTTGCTGACAGGCTCTTTTTCATCCGGCCGATATCTTCCAAATGCGCGATCTCCTCCTGAAGAATGGCGGCGAAGATATCGCGGTTCTCGTAATCACGAACCCGCTCGCAATAGCCCGCCGCCTCTTCATACAGCCGCACCGCCTCCAGTTCGATATCGCGATTGATATCGAGGATTTCCGCCACCGTTCTGCCCAACCTGACAGGCGAAAGCTGCGTGGCGTTGGCGGGAATGCCGAAATAAAGCATGCGCTCCATCAGGCGTTCGGCATGCGCCAACTCTTCATCGACATCGCGGCGGAAATGGCTGCTGAGATCGCCCATGCCCCACAGCGCGGCCAATCGCGACTGCATCAGGTATTGCTGCACCGCCGCCATCTCATGACTGAGCGCACGATTGAAAAAACCGGCCAGACGCGGATTGGCGATCATGGTTCAGACCGAAATCAACTTTGGGTCTGGGTAATCTCGGCGTCACGGCCACCCGTCGTACCTTTGCCCGGTTTACTGGGAAGGATGTTTTCCACTTCGCCATGCACGCGCGCGATGATGTGCGCGGCCACCAGACCGTCACCCACGCGCTCGCAGGCATCTGCGCCGGCGCGTACTGCCGCGTTGACCGCACCGGTCTCACCGCGCACCAGCACCGTGACATAGCCGCCGCCGACGAACTGACGGTCGATCAGGCGCACTTCCGCCGCCTTGGTCATGGCGTCGGCCGCTTCGATGGCGGGCACCAAGCCACGCGTTTCGATCATGCCCAACGCAATACCGTGAAATTCATTTGCCATATCATTATTCCTTACGCTTGAAAATATTTAGTGGAACGCGGAACGCTCCGTGCAGCGTGACAAGGAAGTGCGATGCAGGGGCGGGACAATCCCGCCTCTGCACGGCCTTCTATCACTCAGCCGGACGTACCGGGAGGATATTTTCCACTTCGCTGTGCACGCGAGCGATGATGTGCGCAGCCACCAGACCATCACCCACGCGCTCGCAGGCATCGGCTCCGGCACGCACCGCCGCGTTGACTGCACCGGTCTCGCCGCGCACCAGCACCGTGACGTAACCGCCGCCGACGAACTGACGGCCGATCAAACGCACTTCCGCCGCTTTGGTCATGGCATCAGCCGCTTCGATGGCGGGCACCAGGCCACGGGTTTCGATCATACCCAACGCAATTCCATATCTTTCGTTTGCCATTTCAATCACCTCAGTTGATTACAGTTGAAGAAAAAGTACTACATTAAAGAAAAAACATTAACCCCTGCAAATCATTCCATCCAAGCAACTTTCGCCAACCCGCCTCGTTCAGAATTTCTTCGCAGAACCCTCCCTATTGGGAACCTCTAAAAATTCCATCCCTGGAATTTTTAGAGAAGAAAAGCAAAAATGTCATTTTTTCTTTTCTTTACCGCCCGTCCCCTTTTCATCCCAGGAGTCGATGATTCCACCTATCGTTAAATCGGTGAGTACCTTGGGATTACCCATCGCATAACGCGCCGCCGAACCGCTGAGAGTAAACACCCAAGCTCCCGGCGGCACACCCACTGGATCGCACGCCACACTCAGCTTGCCCTTGGCGTCGCGCAAGATCCGTAGCGAAGCACTGTACAGCCCGGCGACACGGCGGGTAGCGACCAGATCATCGACCACCTGGAAAATATCCATCGTTCACTCCTCTTTCCAGTGATCGATGATACCGACGATAGTGGCATCACTGGGATAATCCTTGGCGCCCGCCGCCTCGCGCGCCGCCGAGCTGCCGACTACAATCACCCAATCACCGGGGATGCAACCTACCGCGTCGACCGCGACACTGCGGCCGCCGCTCTTCTCTTTCACCACCAGCAGGGGCTTATGACCCAGTTCCCGGATACGGTTTGTTGAAACCAGTGTTTTTTCCACCTGACAGATTTTCATGCCTTGTCTCCGTCGATCTTAATGAGCATGATTCGACGACTCTTGCTCGACCTGCTCGATACCACTACCTTGCTCCCTGTCCTGCACCGTCATCGCGCACAGCAACAGATGGTCCTTGACCAGCGCTGGATAACGCGCCTCGATTGCCGCCTTCACCCGCCGGCACTGCGCCACGATGCGATCGCGCGAACCGGGCACCCGGCTATCATAGCGATAGTGAATAATCACCGGAATCGGCAAGCCACGAGACACATTCAAACCCTTGAATATCTTGACGCCGATGTCGAGATCGGGCGCGCCTTCTTCCACCGTATACATCGCCGCATAGTAGGTCAGATTGCGAATCTGCACCTCTTCAAAGCCTTCGCCGACGCTAATGAACAATTCGTTGTGACCGATGTCCGGATAGCGCCCGCCGTAATTCTTGCAGACGTAATCGATCTGCGACATATTGTTGATCAGCAATCTTCCGATCAGACGCAACATCCCCTCATGCGGCGCGCCGTTGCCTTGCCCCCATCCCTCTTTGCGGATCGTGGCTTGTATTGTCTCCCACAAGCGCGCGTGGGCGCTTTTCGCATCCAGTCCGGCGGTCTGCCGGTACAGCTCGGCGCTGTCCACATAGCGATACAGACTGATCGCACCATCGGCATCCGGTATATGCATCTTAATGGCGTCAGTATCGGTATCGACGCCGATCAACAGTATGTCCACTGAAGCGCCGCAGCAGAAGCTGTTTTCGATCGCCCGGCGAAAGGCGATCAACCGGCTCAACGCCGCTTCGGCGGCAGCCCGCTCGTTACTGCCGTGCGCCGCGCAACCTTCGTGCGCCGGATCGGAACTGCTCCAGTGATACACCGCGACCTTCAAGTAGCGTGTGCCGGCGTCGGGCAGACTGGGCACACCCTCGCGATAGCGGTAAAACTCCGTGCGCATCCAGTGCCTGACGTTGGCCTCGACATCGAACATCGCGCCGGCATAGGACTTGCGGCGCACCGCGCCCTGCGGCATGCGCAATACGAAGCGCACCAGGCCCTTCAAACGCCCGTCGGCGCAAGGCGAGAAATCCACCTCGTGAAAATCGCAGTCCTGCAAATAATACCGTTCCTGATCCAGCACCTCGCGGGACTGCGCCTGTTCAGCCTGAATCTGTGCCGCCACCTGGTGAAAGACGTTGAACACACAATGGGCATACAGTGAACGCATGTCCAACTGCTCCACCCAGGCATCGTCCAGCATCCGCTGCGGCAAGGAAAATCCCAGCTTGGTGTTCGCGATGCACTGGGCACGCTCGACGAAATCGCGTTCGTGCTGAACCGCGGCGATCTCTTTCAACATCGGGACGATGGCGGCGAATCTATCCTTGACTGAGCGCTCGTATTCGAACAAGCGCCGGTTCGCATCGGCATCGACCAGCACATGCGGAAATTTACCGGCTTCGCACGCGGCGCTCGCTGCCTGCGTAGCGACGCCATCCTCGGTCGTACCAGTGCGATGCGGAAGGCTGCTCTGGCGCACGCCCAGGCCATACGGTGCACGCACGCCCCTCGCCCGGCTGGCATACATTGCGCGTTGCTTGGTGTTCATGCTATCGCCAGCCTGCGTTTAGCCACGCGCGCCGCCTGAAACGGTGATGGTCGCGCCGGTGCTGGCGCTGCCGCTACTGCCGGTGACCCGGCTTTGCGCAATGACCGGCTTCTCGATTTCTTTGAATTGCCGCGCACCCACCGACGGCTTGCCACGTGCCTCGCCGCGCAAGGTCGCATTGCGACCGGCGGAAAACATCCCTTCCGTGCCGGTAACACGGCTACCACGCTGCCAATCGTCGCCGGTGATCGGACTGCCCGCCTCACGACCCTCGCCGGTAACGCCTTGGCGCACCGGGGTTGGGGCCGCGGCGGCCATCGCCTCTTCAGTGCTGTAACGGAATTCCGGTGTGCCGGAAATCAGCCCTGAGGCAAGATTGACCGGGCCGGTCACCCTTCCGCCGGAGCCGTATACCGTACCTGTGACGCGGCCGCTGAGCCGGGCGTGCGCGCTACGCGCCGGGGTGACAATGCTGAAGTCGCCGGGCGCCGGGCCTTGCTCGGCCACAACGGGCTCTGGCGAGGCCACACGCGAACGGGCGCGGTGATGCACTGGTGCGGTGGAAGCCTTGCACTGGCCAGCGAACTGATCGGCTCCAACATAAGGCGTGCCACTCACCGACTGACATGCGCCGCGCTCGTCACCGGTCATCTTGCCGCCGATACCCGGCTGCGCACCGGTAAGGGCCGCGCCAGGCGTGCCGCTGATACTGCGCACACGCTGACGCGCGGCGGCCATCTCGGCCGGCTGGCAAAATTCCTGATACTGCGCCGCTCCGATGTACTCGGTACCGGTGATCGGCTTGCAGCTTCCGTATTCATCACCGGTCACCTTGATGCTGCGACCGACCTGCGTGCCTGACACGGCTTGCTGGTGCCAGGTACGGCTCACACCAACCTTTTCCGCGCCGGGCGCGGGCTTGCTTTCGCAAACCGTCTGGTACTGCTCAGCGCTGATATATTCCGTGCCGGTGACAGGCTTGCATGCGCCATGTTCGTCACCAGTGACTTTCACACTGCGGCCGACTTCAGTGCCAGTGACGGCGCGATCACGCAGGGTATGGGTCAGTCCCACCTTACCAGGCGCGCCCGCGCCCGGCTTGGCGCACAAGGCGCCAAACTGTTCCGGTGTGTAGTATTGTGTGCCGGTGAGCGAACGGCAGGAACCCGCCTCGTCGCCCGTCACCTTGACGCTCCGGCCGACTTCGCTGCCGGTCACGGACTGACCCGCCGTGCTGCGCATCTCCGCTACCTTAGCCGGTCCGGCCAAGGGCTTGGTGGCGCAAAATGTCTTCATCTGTTCCGCGGTCAGATATTCGGTGCCGGTAACAGACGTGCAGCCGCCACGCTCATCGCCGGTGACTTTCACCGAACGGCCCACCACGGTGCCGGAAACCAATCCACCGCGCGCGGTGTGACTAACAGCGACTTTCTCTGGTGCGGCGCTGGCCTGCTCCGCCGATTCTTTCAGATTCAGGTATTCGGTACCGGTGATGGCGCGAGCCGATCCGGTCTCATCACCCGTCACCTTGGTGCTGCGCCCTACTTCCGTGCCCGTCACTCTTTCGCCGCGACTGGTTTGCGTTACGCCCACCTTGGCCGCGCCGGACGCCGGACGGGTACCGCAGAAGATCTCGTACTGCTCTGAGCTGATGTATTCCGTGCCGGTGACGGCGCGGCAGCTTCCCGGTTCATTGCCGGTTACCTTGCGGCTACGCTCCGGTCGGGTTCCGGTAACGATCTGGCCACGCAGCGTGGAGGATGTCTCGACCTTTGCCGGCGCTTCCTCGGTAACCGCTGGGCGCACCCGGCCGCTGGGGCGGCATATCACCTGATTGCCGCGGCCGAGGCGACACAACTCCTCACGACGCAGGCGCGCGATCTCGCGCCCCGACAGACCATTCGCCGCCGCCTCTTTCCACGCCCCCGGACGAACGGTACGCTCGACATCGGCCCTGGTCAAAGAGGACTTGGGCAGGGCGGTTTTACCGCGAGTCGAAAGCGCCTGGCGCCGCTCCTGACACAAGGCGCGCGCGGTCGATATTCCAGGCGTGCCTTCTGGCGCCGCTTCAACGATGGCGCACACTTCGTCAAGCTTGGCTTCTGTCTGCGATGAGTTTCCAGCAACAACGCGCGCGACATCAGCCCTGGTCAGAGAGGACTTGGGCAAGGCGGTTTTACCGCGATTCGAAAGGGCTTGGCGCCGTTCCTGGCACAAGGCGCGCGCGGTCGATACTTCCGACCCCGCAGATGCCGATTCAACGATAGCGCACACTTCATCGAGCTTGGCTTCCGCCTGCGATGAGGTTCCGCACGCCGTTCCCGACGCCGCAGTCCCCTTGCAACCGCAGCCGCAACCTCCACCCTTGGCGATCTTTTCCACTTCTTTCACCGCCTCCGCGACGACCAGCGATGATTTGGGCTTGTCGCCACTGGCGCGAGAGCGCTGGGGAGATTTCAACGCCGACATGCCAGCCTTGCCATTCTGCGACAAGGCGCGGCGGCGATCCAAAGCGGTTTCGCGGCCCGACCGCGCGGATATTCCTGTGTTGTCTGTCGCTGTGCTCATGCTCGTACCCTTTCTTGGTGTACCTCTTTGGAACAAGACTATACAACTGGTGTGTATATAAAGAACAATCAGTAATAAATATTATGTTGATAGATTTTTTTCTATCCGGCAGTACTGGATGATGTCTGTTGATTATCAAGAAACGTGATGACTTCCGCCAGCGGAATATTCCGGGCCTGATCGTCGCGCCGTCCCTTGTATTCGATGATGCCTTCATCCAGCCCGCGCTCGCCCAGCACGAGCCGATGCGGAATGCCGATCAATTCCATGTCGGCGAACATCACGCCGGCGCGCTCCCTGCGGTCATCGAACAGCACGTCGATGCCGGCCGCCTGCAATTCGCCGTAAAGCGTTTCGGCGGCGTCGCGCACGCGCTGCGATTTGTGCATGTTCATCGGCAACAGCGCCACCTGGAACGGCGCGATGGCATCAGGCCAGATGATACCCTGCGCGTCATAGTTCTGCTCGATCGCTGCCGCGACGATACGTGACACGCCGATGCCATAGCAACCCATGGTCATGACGATGCTGCGGCCGGTTTCGTCAAGACAGGTGGCGTTGAGCGCCTTGCTGTACTTGTCGCCGAGCTGGAAGATATGCCCCACTTCGATGCCACGGCGGATCGACAGCCTTCCTTCGCAACGCGGGCACTGTTCGCCAGCGCGCACGGTACGCAGATCGGCCACTTGCGGCAGCGCGGCATCGATGCCCCAGTTGAGATCGATCCAGTGAAAACCGGCCTCGTTCGCTCCGCTGGAGAAGTTGCGCGCCTGCGCGGCCTGTTTATCGACCATGACGGTGAGATCGGCCGGCAGGTTGAGCGGGCCGACGAAACCCGGCGGCGCGCCGGTGGCGGACAACACTTCACCGGCTTCGGCCAGCCGAATGTCCGTCGCGCCCAGCGCGCGCGCCGCCTTGATGGTGTTCAGTTCATCGCCACCCATGAGGAAACACACTGCGGGCTTGCCGTCGGCGATCACCACCACGCTCTTGACGATGCGATCGAAATCGATGCCCAGCATCTGCGCCTGCTCGTCGACGGTGCGGATATCCGGCGTGGCAACCCTCTTCTTTTCACGCGACGGTTCGTGCGCGGGCGCGGGCAGGCGGCTTCCAGCCAGCTCCACGTTCGCCGCATAATCACAGCCGTCGCAAAAGGCGATGGCATCCTCACCCGAATCGGCCAGCACATGAAACTCGTGCGAGTACCGTCCGCCGATGCTGCCGGTATCCGCCTCCACGGCGCGAAACTGCAACCCGAGGCGGGCGAAGATCCGGCTGTAGGTGCGGTACATCAGGTCATAGGTTTCCTGCAATGATGCCTGGTCGAGATGAAAGGAATAGGCATCCTTCATGATGAACTCGCGGGCGCGCATCACACCGAAGCGGGGACGAACCTCGTCGCGGAACTTGGTCTGAATCTGATAGAAATTGGACGGGAGCTGCTTGTAGCTGCGAATCTCGCGGCGGATCAGGTCGGTGATCACCTCCTCGTGCGTCGGGCCAAAGCAAAAATCGCGGTCATGGCGATCCTTCAGACGCAGCAATTCCGGTCCATACTGTTCCCAACGACCCGATTCCTGCCACAACTCGGCGGGCTGCACGGCGGGCATCAACACCTCCTGCGCCCCGGCGCGGTCCATCTCCTCGCGCACGATACCCTCCACCTTCCGCAACACGCGCAAGCCCAACGGCAACCAGGTGTAGAGACCGGCGGCCAGCTTGCGGATCATGCCGGCGCGCAGCATCAATTGATGGCTGATGACCTCGGCGTCGGCGGGAGTTTCCTTGACGGTGGACAGCAAAAAGCGGGATACGCGCATGGTTGTTTCTTTCTTTCCAGTTCATCGAGATGACTATCGGCGGATTTTATAAGGGATGCCTATGCGGCGTATAGTCCCGCGTATTTTATGAACATCATGGATTATTGATCTATATCAAAGCACGCTCGCGCTGATGATGGCATCTTTAATCCCGCCGGAAAATTGATTCGAGGGGGTTGCAAAAAGGAAAATTTATATTTAGACTAAATCTAAACATGAGATCCCAACGTCAATCTAGGAGGAAATACCCATGAAAAATACGAAAAAAACCGTTCGCACCGTACCGTTGCTCATCGGCGGTGCTTTAGTCATAGGACTGGCATCTCCGGCCTCGGCCCTCGAAGCCTTGCCGAAACAGCCCCCTATCCCCAAGGATAACCCAATGTCGGCGGCCAAGGTCGAACTCGGCAAACAGCTTTATTTCGATCCGCGGCTGTCGCTGAACGGCACGGTGTCGTGCAACTCCTGCCATGATGTCAGCGGCAGCGGCACGGACAATCGCCCCGTATCCGTGGGCGTTGGCGCAAAAACCGGCGGACGCAGCGCGCCCACCGTCTGGAACGCCGCATTTATGACGTCCCAGTTTTGGGACGGCCGCGCGGCCACGCTGGAAGACCAAGCCAAAGGTCCCATCCTTAACCCGATAGAAATGGCGATGCCCAGCGAAAAGGCCGTGATTGACCGCCTGTCGTCAATCCCAGGCTACCGCGAACAGTTTACCAAGGTTTTCGGCGGCGCCAACGCGCTCACTTACGACAACATCGCCAAGGCTATCGCCGCCTATGAGCGCACCTTGCTTACCCCGGACAGCCCGTTCGACCGCTATGTGAAGGGCGATAAGAAAGCGCTCTCGGCCGAGGCTCAACGCGGCATGAAGCTGGCTCAGGAGGTTGGCTGTACCGCATGCCACAACGGCGTCAATTTCGCCGGTCCCGCGCTGCCGATGGGACAGGGTTTCTATGCGAAATTCCCGACTTTCAGCGATAACGAATACGTGAAAAAGTACCAGCTCGACGCGGACGAAGGCCGCTATGAAGTGACCAAGAACGATGCCGACAAGCACATGTTCCGCGTGCCGACCTGGCGCAATGTGGCCCTGACCGCGCCCTACTTCCACAACGGCTCGGTCAAGACCTTGGACGAGGCCGTGCGCGTCATGGCCAAGACCCAGCTCAACAAGGAACTCAAGGAAAACGAGGTCAAGGACATTGTCGCCTTCCTCAACAGCCTGACGGGCGAGTTCCCCAAACAGACCATGCCAAGGCTGCCGGCGACGCCTAACATGAGCGTGGTTGGCGAGTAAGGAAGCGGGAACCACTAGCAGCCTGTCGGACTTAGGGGGATCGCAGCGAAAAAGTGAGAGAATGAGGACAGATTTGCGCAATTTTGAGGAGAACAGTCGATACTATTTGACGAAAAATTGCGCGCATATGGACCGCTCTCCCACTTTTGCAGCCGATTCATCCTAAGTCCGACAGGCTGCTATTGATGCGGCATGAAGATGTTTGAAATCGACCACCCTCTCACAGGCGGGAGAGGGGGTGTTCGAGAAAATCGAAGTTAAAACTTCATCAGACCGCATCAATAGTGTTATGTCACTCATCAAATGTCGGATATAGACGTTTGAATTTTATGCGTGCATCCTCGGTGGTAAATTGCCAATTGACCTTGGCCTCACACTGATCGCGGTGAGTTTGCCAGGCCATGACCTCGTCGCGAAGCTCTTCGATGTTGTCGATGCGCCGATTGATGCGATCCCTTGCGCGTCACCCCCTCAATCTCCTCGCGCTCATCGATATCCAGCATCACCTTGTATCGCTTCATTCAAAAACCCTCGCCGTTGCCCATCCAACAGGAAGAATCTAGCACATATGATGCGACATTTCATGAGTGACATGACACTAGTTCCTTGTCACAGGGGTTTTGACGCCTGCCGAGTCGGTGCCAATCTCTTTCCTCGAATTCTGATCCGAAAAAAACAATCATTTTTCTTCTCTTCCTGTAACAAAAAAGCGATCCGCGCAACTTCGTCTGCGAGCGCCAGCCGGCGTTTCAATATTGATTATTCACAACCGGGAGAAAAGCAATCATGAACATCAAAGGATATTTTTCAGGAAGCGTGATAGCGACGGTATTTCTGCTCGGCCCCATCGGGGCTCAGGCCCATTCAGAAGGTGCCGCGTTTACCATGACCAATGCACCTGACGATAATAAGATCGTCATGTTTAGCCGGGATGCACATGGTTTACTCACCAAGACGGGTGCGATATCTACGGGTGGCAAAGGTTCCGGGGGTGGCCTTGATCCATTGGCTTCGCAAGGATCACTGGTGCTCGTTGACGAGAGTAAATGGTTGCTGGCCGTCAACGCCGGGAGCAACGATGTTTCCGTGTTCCGTGTGAAGGAAGATGGTATCGAACTAAAAGACAGAATCAATTCCGGCGGTAGTTTCCCGGTGAGCGTTGCTATCGCGGAAAATACGGTCTATGTGCTCAATGATGGAGCACCTGCCAATATCACGGGCTTCAAAATGGACTCTCACGGGCAGTTGACACCCCTGCCAAATTCAACGCGCGCGCTTGGAGAAGGATCTTTCAGCCAAGTTGCGTTCGATACACGCAAGAAAGCGCTGGTGGTCACCGATAAAGCCAATAACAGGATATTGGTGTATCACATTCATGCTCATGGATTACCGGCCATCGCACCCGAAGCAGCCACATCCAGCGGCAGCGTTCCTTTCGGTATTGTCTTCGACAAGCAAAACCACCTTCTAGTTGTGGAAGCTGGCAGCAATGCGGTGTCGTCCTATGATTTTATGCGCAACGGCGGCCTTAAAACCATCACCGCCTCCGCCGCCAACGGCCAGATCGCCACTTGCTGGATAACCGTGAATCAACGGGGCGATATCATCACCACCAATCCCGGCACACATTCATTGTCGACGTTTCGCGTCGATCCCCAGACAGGCGTCGTGAGTTTGCGCAATGGTTTTGCTGGTACTGGCGATCGTCCACTTGATATCGATGTATCCAAGGATGGTCGTTTTGTGTATGCGGTGGATCCGGGGAATGGCGGCGTGGACATGTTCAGAATCGAAAACGATGGAAGCCTGACCGGAATGGGCAGCGTCGATGGTGGCTTGCCGCTCTTTGCACAGGGCATGGCGGTACGGTAACTTTTCATTTTCTAATTGTAATGAAAGAGAAGTTCATACGTCTTTATCTGCGAGCACCGGTGGTGCCTCAAAAATCAACTTCATCACTAAGATAGGAGAGCAATAATGAGCAGTCGCAAATCTTCAGTCCAATCCATCATGGCGTCGGCCATCGCATTGAGCATGATGAGCGCATCCGCATCGGCCCTGGCTGCCAAAGGTGACATGGAGAAGTGTTACGGCATCGTTAAGGCGGGCAAGAACGATTGCAAGACCTCGACCAATTCCGGCTCCATGTCGTTTCGTGTGGAAAGCAACACTGTCACTGGGGCATCGCCGGCGCGAACGGACTGGCCGGCAGGTGCTTGAGCTTGGACATGCGTAGGTAGGCGATGGCGATGA
>SBBG01000203.1 GCA_005240065.1 Gammaproteobacteria bacterium
GATGAACGCGGGCCGCCGGAGGCATACTTGTCGCCGAGCACAGTCATTTTGGGACTGGGATGTCCCAAAATGTATCGCGAGCACGGCGACACAATCACTATATTTAGGATATAAAATCACAATGACCCGCGAAATCATCCACACCGACAAGGCACCCAAGGCCATCGGTACCTATTCCCAAGCCGTCAAGGCAGGCAACACGGTTTATTTGTCGGGACAGATCCCCTTGATCCCGGAGACGATGGAACTGGTGCAGTGCGACATGGAAGCGCAGATCCGGCGCGTGTTCGATAATCTCGGCGCCGTTGCCGAAGCGGCGGGTGGGAGCCTTGCCGATATCGTGAAACTGAACGTGTTTCTCACCGATCTTGGTCACTTCCCGCTGGTGAATCATGTTATGGCGAGCTATTTCCATGAGCCCTATCCGGCCCGCGCCGCCATTGGTGTGGCGGCACTGCCGAAGGGGGCGGCGGTGGAGATGGATGGGGTGATGGTGATCGGCTAAAAGGCATCTCTAAATCAAATCAGAAACACCGTCGCCAATCCCAGAAAAGCCAGAAACCCCACCACATCGGTGAACGTGGTCAAGATCACTGACCCGGCCAGGGCGGGGTCGGCGCCCATCTTGCGTAGCATCAGCGGCAGCGTGGTGCCGGTGAGGGCGGCGGTGAGGAGATTGATGACCATGGCGGCGGCGATGATGGCGCCGATGCGCCAATCCTGATACCAGACGATCGCCACCACTGCGACGACCACCGCCCACAGCATGCTGTTGAGCGCGCCTACCGCCAGTTCCTTCATTACCACGCGACGGGCGTTGGCCGCGCCGACGCGCCCCAACGCCATGCCGCGGATCACCAGTGTCGCGGTCTGTGTGCCGGCGATGCCGCCCATGCTGGCGACGATGGGCATCAGCACCGCCAATGCCACGATCTTTTCGATGGTGCCCTCGAACAGGCCGATCACCCATGAGGCCAGAAACGCCGTCACCAGGTTGATGCCCAGCCATACTGCGCGGCGTTGCGCGCTGGCCACCACCGGGGCGAAAATGTCTTCTTCCTCGCGCAACCCCGCCATGCTCATTACCGAGTGTTCGGCTTCGTCGCGGATCACGTCCACCACGTCGTCGATAGTGATGCGGCCGAGCAGCTTTCCTTCTTCGTCGATCACTGGCGCGGAGATCAGGTCGCGCTGCTCGAACAAGTTCGCCACCTCGATGGCCGCCATCGTGGCGGGGATGCCCTCGACTTCCCGCTCCATGACCTCGCCCACGGTCAGCTCCGGGTCGCGCGTCAGCAGATCGGCGAGTGATAGCAGGCCGATATATTGATCGGCGCGGGTGACCACGATCAGGCTGTCGGTGGTCTCGGGAATCTCGCCGCGCAGACGCAGATAGCGCAGCACGACATCCAGCGTGACATCAGGTCGCACAGTCAAGGTGTCGGTGTTCATCAGGCCGCCCGCGGTATCCTCGGGATAAGAAAGCACCGACTCCACCCGCTGGCGATCCTGCACGTTCATCGATTGCAGTACGGTGTGGATCACCACTTTCGGCAGATCCTGGAGGATGTCCGCCAGGTCGTCGGTGGCAAGACCCTCGGTGGCGGCGACCAGTTCCTGGGTATCCATCAACCGCAACAGCGCGGGACGGACTTCGTCACTGAGGTGGGACAGCACCTCGCCATCGAGTTCCGGGTCGACCAGCTCCCATGCCAGCAAGCGTTCCTGCGGCGGCATCGACTCCAGCAAGTGCGCGATCTCCGCCGGATGCAGGCTGTTGAGCATGTTGCGGGCATGCGCCAGCATACCGCCGCTTTGCAATGCGGCGGCGAGCGCCGTGGTGAGGATCTTGAGGCGTCCTTGGGGTGTTTCTTGTTGGCCGGTTTCGGTCATCAGGTGTCCTCGATCAGACCTTCAGGAGATTCATTTTTTTGTCCCGCAAAGTGTATGAGAAGCCGGAGGGATTGGGAAGGATGCGGGGGGATTTCTGGCCTGTCGGGAGGATAGTGAGAGTTTCAACCCCGCCCCCGTTTTTCAGCAGCATTGATCTTGTCGATCAGGACGGCGATTTCTCCGCTATGGTAGGATGCGAGGATCTTGCGTGTCATTTTTGTCAGCCGGGCAAGGCGGCTGGACTGGATGATGCTTTTTACTTCCAGCAACATGGCGGGAGGAGTGCTGAATTCGGTGAGTCCCATGCCCAGCAGCAGCCGCGTGTAGCGCGGGTCGCCGGCCATTTCTCCGCACATGGCGACGGGGATGCCGGCCTTGTGCCCCGCCTTGATGGTCATCTCGATGAGGCGCAAGACGGCTGGATGCAGAGGATCGTAGAGGTAATTGACGGCATCGTCGATGCGGTCGGTGGCGAGGGTGTACTGGATCAGGTCGTTGGTGCCGATGGATAGAAAATCCAGATGGCGGGCGAAGGCTTCGGCGGCAAGGGCGGCCGAGGGGACTTCGATCATGCCGCCGATGGGTATGTTCTCGTTATATTTGAGACCCTGCGCCTTCAGCTCGCGTTTGACATCCTCGACAACTTCGAGAACCTGAAACAGCTCCTGAAGGCTGGAGAGCATAGGAATCATCATGCGTAGCTGCCCGTAGACCGATGCGCGCAGGATGGCTCGCAGTTGCGGGCGGAACAGCGCCGGCTCTTTCAGGCACAGGCGTATCGCCCGCAGTCCCAGTGGCGAAGGTGGGCGGGAAGAGATATGCCAGTGCTCGTTGTGGAGTGTCTTGTCGGCGCCCAGATCAAGGGTGCGAATCGTTACGGGCATGCCCTTCATGGCTTTGGCGGCTTGGGTATACGCCAGAAATTGTTCTTCCTCGCTTGGGCTGTCCTTGCGGTTCATGAACAGAAATTCGGTGCGATACAGGCCGATACCCGCCGCTCCGGCGCGTTTGATGGTGTGAATGTCTTCCGGCAGCTCGACATTGGCGCGCAGCGTGATGACCCGGCCATCCTCGGTGATTGAGGGTTTTTTGCTCAAGCGGGCAAGCGTGACGACGTGACGTTTTTCCTCCCGGCGCTTGGCGCGCAAGCGTTGCAGGGACAAGGGGTCCGGCTCTGTCAATACCTCGCCCCGCTGGCCGTCTATCGCTATCAGTGTGTCGTGAGATATCTGGCGCAGGGCATGAGCGACCCCGACGATGGCGGGGATACCCAGGCCGCGTGCGAGGATGGCGGTGTGAGAGGTCGGCCCGCCGCCTTCGGTGATGAATCCCGTTGCCCCGCAGTGTTCGATCAGGAGCAGGTCGGCGGGTGAAAGATCCCCAGCGACGATGATCGCGCCCTTCAGCCGGTGATCGGACAATTCCAAGGGGTGGGCGGGCTGGTTGGCGAGGATGCGTTGAATGCGGTTGACGACATGATCGACATCGTCCTTGCGCGTGCGCAGATAGGGGTCGTTCATCGCCTCGAATACGCTCACCAGCATATCGCGCTGCTGTTGCAATGCCCATTCGGCGTTGCATTGCTGGGTTTTTATCAGTTTGACGGGGGCGTCGGCAAAGGCGGCGTCTTCCAGCATCAAGACGTGGGTTTCGATGAATGCGGCGATGCTGGCTGGTGTGCCGCGCGGAATCTGATTGCGGATCGATTTGAGTTGCTGCTTCGCGGCGGCAAGCGCGGCCTTGAAGCGCGCGACTTCTTCGTTGACGAGATGTTTCGGCAGGACGTATTCGTTGATCTCGGGCTGTTCGGGGGCGAGCAGATAGGCGTGGCCGATCGCGATGCCTCTCGATACTCCTACTCCCGTCAGCGTCAGGTTCATGCCGGGTGAACGGTCCTTGGTTTGGAAATCTCGATTAAATCAGAGTGTCCTCATTTTTTCCAGAACGCCGGCGTCAGCAGCACCAGTAGAGTGAATACTTCGAGCCGTCCCAGCAGCATGGCGAAACTAAGCAGCCAGATGCCGAAATCGTTCACGGTGGTGAAGTTCATCGCCACCGCGCCCAGACCAGGACCACCGAGGTTGAGGCAGGTCGCCACGGCGGAAAACGCGGTTACCGCGTCGAGGCCGGTGCTCATCAAGGCCAGAGCCAGCAGCACGAAGCTGACCATGTACAGCGCCGAAAACCCCCATACCGCTTCCACCACCCGGTCCGGTAGCGAGCGCTCGCCGATCTTGACCGGGATGATGGCGTTGGGGTGGATCAGGCGCATGATTTCACGCATTCCCTGTTTGTGGAGCAGCAGGATTCTCACCACCTTCATGCCGCCGGCGGTGGATCCGGCGCAACCGCCAATAAAACCGATCGCGATCAACAATACTGGCAGGAACAGTGGCCAGGCGGAGAAATCCGCGGTGATAAAGCCGGTGCTGGTGATCATGGTGATGACATGGAAGGCGCCGTAGCGCAGCGCCTCCAGGAAATTGGGATATTGCCGTGTCAATACCAGTGTTACTGTGGTGATCGCGATGATAGCGGCGACGATATAAAAAAATCCCCGGCTTTCCGCGTCGCGCCAGTACTGGCCGAGGTCGCGTTGTTGCCATGCCATGAAGTGCATGGCGAAGTTGATGCCGCCGAGCAACATGAACACCATGGCGATGATTTCTATTGTCAGGCTATGGAAGTGACCGAGGCTGGTATCATGGGTGGAAAAACCGCCAGTGGAAACAGTGGAGAAGCTATGGCCGATGGCGTCGAACGGACTCATTCCGGCCAGCCAGTAGGCCAAGGCGCAGCTTACCGTCAAGCCCAGATAGACGTACCACAGCGCGCGCGCCGTTTCGGTGATGCGCGGGGTAAGTTTGTTGTCTTTCATCGGCCCCGGCGTTTCGGCGCGATAGAGCTGCATGCCACCGATGCCCAGCATGGGGAAGATGGCCACCGCCAGGACGACGATACCCATGCCGCCGAGAAACTGGAGCTGCTGCCGGTAATAGAGTATCGCTCGCGGCAGTTGATCCAGCCCGACGATCACCGTCGCGCCGGTGGTGGTGAAGCCCGACACCGATTCGAATACCGCATCGGTGAACGACATGTGCGGATGCTCCGCCAGCATGAAGGGCAGGGCGCTCACCATGCTGAGCGCCGTCCAGAATATCACCACCACCATGAAGCCATCGCGCAGGCGCAATTCCTTGCGCTGCGCCCGCGCCGGCAGCCAGCACAGCAGTCCGATGACCAGCGTCAGGGCGAAAGCCTCGGCGAAAGCGAGCGCCGTATGGTCGTCATACCACAGTGAAACGCCGATCGACGGAAGCATGGTCAGGCTGAATACCATCAGCAACAGACCGAGAATGCGTTGGATGACGAGGAGTTGCATTATTGTAAGCGGCGAGTTTCGGATTTCGAATGGCGATGTGAGAGGCGTGCTTTTCGCTGTGCAAAAGTGATCATTTTCGTTTAGTCCTCAGTGAACCATGAGTAAATTATGAACTCTCCTAAAAGCTCACCAATCATCCCTTACCACTGCTTTCTAAAGAAACATCACGCCCACCTGGAACAGCCGTTCCACTTCGCGGATGCGTTGTTTGTCGACCAGGAACAGGATGATGTGATCCTCCGCTTCGATGACGGTGTTGTGATGCGCGATCAGCACCTCATCGCCGCGCACGATGGCGCCGATGTTGGTTCCGGGCGGCAGTTTGATGTCCTGAATGGCGCGGCCCACCACCTTGGAAGAGCGGCGGTCGCCGTGCGCCACCGCCTCGATGGCTTCGGCCGCGCCGCGCCGCAGCGAGTGCACGGCAGCGACATCGCCGCGCCGCACATGGGCTAGCAGGCTACCGATCATGGCCTGATGGGGGGAGATGGCGATATCGATGGTGCCGCTTTCGACCAGATCGACATAGGCCGAGCGATTGATCAGCGCCATTACCTTGCGCGCCCCGAGACGCTTGGCCAGCATAGCGGAGAGGATGTTGTCCTCGTCGTCGTTGGTTAGTGCGCAAAATACATCAGTGGCCTCGATGTTTTCTTCGCGCAACAGGTCCTCGTCGGTGGCGTCGCCGAGCAGGATGATGGCTTTTCTCATCTCTTCGGACAGGGCGCGCGCGCGCGCGGCGTTGTGTTCGACCACCTTGACCTGATAATTGTTTTCGAGTGCCAGCGCCAGCCGCCGGCCGATGTTGCCGCCACCTGCGATCATGATGCGCTTGTAGGGCTGATCGAGCCGGCGTAGCTCGCTCATCACCGCGCGGATATCTTTCTTGGCGGCGATGAAAAAGACCTCGTCATCCGCTTCGATGACGGTGTTGCCTTCGGGGGGGATCGGCGCGTCGCGACGGAAAATGGCGGCGACGCGCGTCTGAATGCCGGGCATGTGCTGGCGCAATTCGCGCAGCTCGCGGCCTACCAGCGGCCCGCCATAATAAGCGCGCACGCCGACCAACTGCACCTTGCCGTGAGCGAAATCGAGCACCTGGAGCGCGCCGGGATATTCGATCACGCGCTGGATATAGTCTGTCACTGCTTGGTCCGGACTGATCAGCACATCCACCGGAAAGGCTTCCGGTGTGAAAAGTTCGCGATGCTTGAGGTATTCGTTGGAACGCACGCGCGCGATTTTGGTCGGCGTATGGAATAAGGTATGCGCCACCTGGCACGCCACCATATTGGTTTCATCGCTGTTGGTGACGGCGAGGATCATGTCCGCGTCCTCGGCGCCCGCGCGGCGCAATACCTCCGGGTGGGATGCCTGCCCGCATACGGTGCGCAGATCCAGCCGGTCTTGCAGATCTTCCAGGCACGCCATGTCGGTGTCCACCACCGTGATGTCGTTGGCCTCGCTGACCAGATTGGTCGCGACCGAGGAACCCACCTGACCTGCCCCGAGAATGATGATTTTCATGTGGTATTGAGATCTATGTAGTAGGGTGCGCCGTGTGCGCCATCGATGTGGTGGCGCGGCGTATCCTACGCGTATAAAGGCGGCAATCTTATCATTGATCCGAGGGTTCTTGCACATCACCCAGGCTGATGCCCAGCGCGCGCATCTTGCGGTAGAGATGGGTGCGCTCCATGCCCGCCAGTTTGGCGACCTTGGTGATATTACCGCCCGTCTCGCGCAATTGGTATTCCAGGTAGGCTTTCTCGAAGCGGTCGCGCGCCTCGCGTAATGGCAGGTCGAATGTGGAGGCCGAAGCCGTCGCCGCGGCTGGCGGCGCCGTGCCCAGCGCCTGCTCCACTTCGTCCACGGTGATTTCCGCGTTTGCACCCAGGATCAACAGCCGCTGCACCAGGTTTTTCAGTTCACGGATATTGCCCGGCCAAGTGTGGTTGCGCAGGCGGTTTTGCGCCGCGAGGGTGAATCGCCGGTAGGGCAGATTTTCCTGATTGACGAACAGCGTGACGTAATAATTCAGCAGTTCCGGCACGTCCTCGCAATGCTCGCGCAGCGGGGGCACATGCAGCGGCACGACGTTCAATTGATAGTAGAGATCTTCGCGGAAGCGCTTGGCCAGCACCTCCTGTTGCAGATCGCGATGGGTGGCGGCGATGATGCGCGCGTCGAGCCGCACGGCTTCGCTGCCGCCGGCGCGCACGAAGGAACGGCTTTGAAGGGTGCGCATCAGACGTGTCTGCGTGGCGGCATCCATGTCGCCGATGTCGTCGAGAAACACCGTGCCGCCGTTGGCCTGTTCGAGGCGGCCATAGTGGATTTTGTCGCCGGCTTCGCTGCCGAACAATTCGATGGCCCAGTGGCCATGGTCGAGGAGAGCGGCGCCGGCATCGACGAAGGGGCCGCGGTTGCGCGGACTGTGGTTGTGCAGGTAACGGGCAATCAGTTCCTTGCCGCTGCCCGGCTCGCCGCTGATCAGCACCCAGGCGTCATGTTGCGCGATGCGCCTGGCCTGCTCGCGTAGATTGTGCATGACCGTGCTGTGGCCGATGGGCTCGGAAACGGGATGGCCATGCCGCCGCAGGCCGATGTTTTCCCGCTGCAATTTGTCGGCTTCCAGGGCGCGTTTGATGGTCAGCAGCAGCTTGGCCATGGAGAGCGGTTTCTCCAAGAAGTCATAGGCACCCAGGCGCGTCGCCTCCACTGCCGTTTCCACCGTGCCGTGCCCCGACATCATCACCACTGGCGGCAGGCCGTCGCCTTCTTCCGACCATTCCTTGAGCAGGGAGACGCCGTCGATGTCCGGCATCCAGATATCGAGCAGGATCAGGTCGGGGCGGTGTTCACGGCGCGCACGCTTGGCTGCTTCGCCGTTTTCGGCCACGGCGACTTCGTATCCTTCATCGATTAGGATTTCCTTGACCAGTTCGCGGATATCCCGTTCGTCGTCTACCACCAGGATGTAGGCTATGCTCATGTTTTATCCTCTATGGAAGGCGGCGTCATCGCAGTGTTGTTCTGAACAGGCAATGGTAGCCGGATGACGATGCAGGCCCCGCCCTCCGCCATATTTTCGGCCCAGACCACACCGCCATGTTCCTCAACGATTTTTTTCACCACGGCAAGACCCAGGCCGCTGCCTTTGGCCTTGCCGGTGACGCCGGGCTCGAACAGCCGCTCCAGAATGTCGGGGGCGATGCCGGGCCCGTTGTCCTGGGCGCGCAGTTCGACGCTTTGCCTGTCGGCTTCCCGTATCCGGTGGGTGCTGACGGTAACGCAGCAGCCATTGCCTTCGCTGACCGCTTCCACGGCGTTCTTGATGAGGTTGTGCAGCAATTGCCGGAAGCGGCCTGTATCGCCGGTGATCTCGGGCAGATCGGATTCAAGCCGGGTTTGAATCCTGACGCGGCTGTCGTCGCCGCGATAGAGATCGAGCACCTCGTTGATCAGCCGGTTCAAGTCCAGCGGTTGCGGCATCAGCCGGGGTGCGCGCGCATAGTCGGAGAAGGCCTTGACCATTTCCTGCATAGACTGCACCTGCTGGATGATGGTGTGGGTGGAGCGATCCAGTACATCGGCTTCCTCCGCGCTCATGGTCTTGAGATATTTGTGACGCAGCCGTTCCGCGGAAAGCTGGATCGGTGTGAGCGGGTTCTTGATCTCATGCGCCAGGCGGCGCGCCACTTCGCCCCAGGCGGCATCGCGTTGGGCCTGGATCAGCGCGGTGATATCATCGATTACGATGACATGGCCCTGGCCGTCCGGCAGCGCCGCGCCGCGACACATGAAAACCTGCCGCCCGCCCGCCCCGAACAGGGTCACCTCCTCACGCCATTCCTGCGATGTCTTGGTCAAATGCGGCGCGAGCGCTGCGCTGAAGCGGCCAAGGTGAGGATAAACGCGGCTGAGCTGGCAGATGGGTTCGCCGATGCTGTCGCTCAGATCGGCGCCCAGGATCTGCTTGGCGGCGGCATTGATGGTGCGCAGCACATGCCTCGCATCGAGCGTCAGCACGCCCGAAGACAGCCGCCCCAGCACGATTTCGAGATAGGCGCGCTGCTGTTCGGCGAGGTGGCGGCTGTGTTCGGCCTCGTTGGCCGCTTCGGCGATCTTGCGTGTCATGTCGTTGAATGACTGTACCAGAATGCCCAGCTCGTCATGGGCGGGCAGCGCCGGCAGCCGCTGGTTATAATCGCCCTCCGCCACGGCGCGCGTGCCCAGCGCCAGCACCCGGATCGGTTCCGCCAGGCGCCGTGCCGAAAAGAACGCCGCCCATACCGCCATCAGCAGGCTGAGCGCCAGCGCCAGCGACAGGGTCAGTGTGAAAGTGAATTTGAGCGGCTCGCGCAGGTAGCCCAGCTCTTGGTACCGGGCGTACACCGACTGCACGCTCTCGGCCAGTTCACTGACCCGTCCCGCGACTGGGTACAGCGCCTGCAACACGCGCGGCGGCGTGGCGGGGTCGAAGCCGGGCACATTGACAACGATCCTGATGTACAGTCCTGTGTCGCGGATCGGATCGAGGCCGACATAGGTCGACCCTTGCCGCAACTGCGCCAGAATGGCGTCGCTGGGCTGGGTCGGGATGACCATCGTTTGGTCGTCGCTGCTGGCGGCGATGATCTGTCCACGGGAGGTCAGCAGCGTGAGATCCGACGCTCCGCCGCGGTGACGCAGCCGGTCCAGGTTGAATATCGCCTGGTGGTTAGGAGTGTCTTCGATTTCCCTGGCCGTCAACTCGGTCTGATGCAGTAGATCGCGCATGTGCGTGTCGAGCGTGGTGCGGCTGAGGTCGAGCGCGTCCTTCAGCGCTTTTTCGACGCGCACATCAAACCAGCTATCGATGCCGCGCTGAATGAAATTCAGCGAGAAATAATACACCAGCGAGACCGGCGCCACCGCGAGCACAGTGAAGATGATCACCAGGCGCAAGGTGAGGCGCGATCCGACTTCGCGTTCCCGGTACTGACGCACTAGACGGTAGAGATTGGCGGTGATCATGCCCACCAGCACCACCATCTCCAGCACATTGATCACCAGCAGTGCGGAATAGAGGCGGCCGAATTCGGCGGAGTTTTGCGTGGCGCTGTTCATCAGGTGGAGCGACACCAGCAGCAGAATGAACAGGACGATGACCGGCGTGATGCCGGCGCTGGCGCGCTTCAATGTCTTAATGACCATGAGTACCACTCGCTTTTCAAGCGCCATCCGGGGTAGATATATGCCAGCACGCGCATCGGCACAGGCAGCTCCTCGATATCGAGGCGGGCACGCAATTGCGCCGTGTAGGGTTCATCCGGTTCGATGAGCTGCCGGTCCAGCATCGGAAAATTGACGACGGCACCCAGCGCGTCAAGCGCGGCTTGTAGCACCGGAAAGCTGTTCTGCACGCCGGTGTTGAGGTTCTTGACGAGATATTGCCGCGTCAGCGCGCGATAGGAAAGCTGGTAACGCTGCTCGATGGCGGCGATTTTTTCATCCCATACATAGTTGCGCTTGCGCAACACCTCGATATCCATCGCCACGGTCAATGGGATGCCCTTGTGCAAGGCATCCAGCATGCGCTCGCTGAGCTGATAGTCGATGCGGGCATTCAGCCGGTACACCTTGTCGACGAGTTCCGTGCCCGCGCTGCGCACCACGAATTCGCCTTTCGCGTTGTCGCCCCAGGCCGCACCGGACGGCATCAGACCGATCAGGAATATGATCAGTGATAGCAGCGCGGCTTGAGCCAGATTGCCGTGGCGGTAGGTCATAGCGACTCAGTGTTTTTGTATGCGGGCGTAAAAGAAACCATCCATGTTGTCCTCGCCGGGCAAAATCTGCCGCCCGGCGGATACCGGCCGTCCCCACTCGGCGCCGATCACCTGCTCGGCCGCATCGGCATGGGCCGCCAGAAAGCGTGTTATCCGCCGTTCGTTTTCCTGCGGAAGTATGGAGCAGGTCGCGTATAAAAGCATCCCCCCCGGCTTGAGGAGCGGCCATAGCGCCTCCAGGAGACGCGTTTGCGTCTGGGCCAGGGCGTCAATGTCTTCCGGCCGGCGCAGGAACTTGATATCGGGATGGCGGCGGATCACGCCGGTCGCCGAACACGGCGCGTCGAGCAGAATGCGGTCGAATGGCGCGCCATCCCACCAGGCATCGGGCAGCGCCGCGTCGCCCTGTATGACGCGGGCAGGTAATCGCAGCCGCCGCAAATTCTCCTCGACGCGGCGCAGGCGCCCGGCATCGCTGTCGAGCGCGGTCAAGTCGATATCCGGCTGCAACTCCAGCAAGTGCGCGGTCTTGCCGCCCGGGGCGGCACAGGCGTCGAGCACGCGCTGGCCGGGGCGGACATCGAGCAGCATTGCCGCGAGCTGCGCCGCGGCGTCCTGCACCGACACTTCGCCCGTGCCGAATCCCGGTAGACGCTCGACATCCACCGGCTGATCCAGGATCACACCGTGCGTGGTATGGGGCGCGGAGGAAGCCGTCATCCCGGCCTGCGCCAGCTTGGCCAGATAATCATCGCGGCGGGTTTGGCGCGCATTCACCCGCAGCGTCATGGGTGGGCGCTGGTTGTTCGCCGCGATGATCGCCCGCCAGTCGTCCGGCCAGGCCGTCTTGATTTCTTCCAGCAGCCAGGCCGGGTGGGCGGTGGCCGCGGTTTCGTCACGGTCGGCTTCGGACAACAGACGATCCCTGTCGCGCAGAAAGCCACGCAGAATCGCGTTCACCAGTCCGCTCGCCCACGGCTTGCTCAGCGCCTTGGCCGCCGCCACGGTCTCGGTTACCGCGGCGTGGTCCGGGATGCGTGTGTAGATGAGCTGGTACAGGCCCAGCAACAGCAGGCAGCGCACATCCGCATCGCGCGCTTTGAGCGGTTTGTCCAGCAGGCAGTCGAGCACCGCGACCAGGCGCGGATACCAGCGCAGCATGCCGTAACACATCTCTTGTGCCAAGGCACGTTCTGTTGACGGATGCAGCTTGGTGAGGACGGGTGGCATTGCCGAGCTGAGAGAGGAGCCTTGGTTCAATACCTGCGTCAGGACCGTGACAGCAGCGGTTCTTGCGCTCATGTAAATGTTGCGCTGGGTTTTATAAGATCGCGGTTGGCGTTGATGAAATCCGACACCGTAAGCGGTTTGCCACCCGGCAGTTGCAGTCGCAGCAGGCGCAATATGCCATCGCCGGTGGCGACATCGATGCCGTCGCGGCTGGTGTTGATGATCGTGCCCGGCGGCTGGCCTTGCCCCCCCTCGATGACCCGCGCCCCCCAGATGAGCAGTGGTGTATTACCCAGTGCGGCGCGCGCCACCGGCCAGGGATTGAAAGCACGCACCTTCCGTTCCAGTTCAAGTGCGGGTTGCGACCAGTCGATGGCCGCCTCCGCTTTGTCGATCTTGGCGGCATAGCAGGCCAAGTCGTTGTCCTGCGGCACGGGTCGTGCCGTGCCCTGTTCGAGCTGATCCAGCACCTGCGGCAGCACCTGCGCCCCCAGCGCCGCCAGGCGATCGTGCAGAGTCTGGGTGGTGTCGTCGGGGAGGATGGGGCAGGGCGCGAGCGCCAGCATGTCGCCCGTGTCCAGCCCGGCATCCATCCGCATGATGGTCACACCGCTTTGGCGGTCGCCCGCCAGAATGGCGCGCTGGATCGGCGCCGCGCCGCGCCAGCGCGGCAGCAGCGAGGCGTGGATGTTGATGCAGCCCAGGCGCGGCGCCGCCAGCACCGGCGGCGGCAGGATCAGGCCATAGGCGACTACCACCATGACGTCGGCCCGCAAGGCGCGCAGCCGTTCCTGTTCTTCCGGCGATTTGAGGCTGACTGGCTGATATACCGGGATGCCATGTTCCAGCGCCAGTTGCTTGACCGGGCTGGCGGTCAGCTTGCGGCCCCGTCCGGCGGGACGGTCCGGCTGGGTGTAGACTGCACATACCTCGTGTCCGGAGGCGAGCAGGGCGCGCAA
Source organism: Gammaproteobacteria bacterium (assembly GCA_005240065.1). GTDB lineage: Bacteria > Pseudomonadota > Gammaproteobacteria > Ga007554 > SBBG01. Next base: position 13,239 of record SBBG01000203.1, read on the forward strand.
CGGCGGCAGGGCGAAGCCGGGTGTTCCGGCGAAGATGATGCGGAGTTTTGAGGTCATGAGATGACTGTGTCAAGCCTGGTTAAAGTGGCAGTTACACCGCGGAGAACGCCGAGGACGCAAAGAGGCTCAATGTGTTGGAAAAGTGTTTTTCAGCTATCCTTAAATTTGAAAGCTTCGCGTTCTTTGCGTTCTCTGTGGTTCAATTTTACAGCGTCTTGCGCACGTTTTTTTCCAGCTTTTTGCGGATACGGTTCCGTTTCAATTGCGACAGGTAATCGACGAATAGCTTGCCGTCGAGATGGTCGATTTCGTGCTGGATGCACACCGCCAGCAGATCGTCCACCATCATTTCCAAGGGTTTACCGTCGCGGTCCAGTGCCCGCACCCTGATCTGTCGGGCGCGCTGCACAGGTTCGTAGATGCCGGGCACCGACAGGCAACCTTCTTCCATCTGTTCCACGCCTTCTTTGGCGAGGATTTCCGGGTTGATCAGACACAGCGGCGCGTTGCGCTGCTCGGAAATGTCGATCACGATCACGCGACGGGAGACATTCACCTGCGGCGCGGCAAGGCCGATGCCTGGGGCCTGGTACATGGTCTCAAACATATCGCTCACCAGGGTTTTGATGGCGTCGTCGACATGCTCCACCGGAGCGGCCTTGTTGCGCAGCCGGGGGTCAGGATAATGGAGAATAGGGAGAATGGCCATCGGTAGTTAACGTAATTCAGAGTGAGTCCGATATAAAGGGGGTAATGATAGTAGATTCGGCGTCTTGCGCGCCATACTCAAAGGGACGATTATGTTTGCCAGAAAAATCCTGTTGGGCCTGTGTCTCGCATTCCTGAGCGGCGGTGCGTTGGCCGATACCGTTGCGCTCGCGCCCGACCATCCTAGCCGTCATATCGTGGTCAAGGGCGATACTCTGTGGGATATTTCCGCGCGCTTTCTGCGCGATCCCTGGCGCTGGCCGGATGTCTGGAATATCAATCCGGCGATCAAGAATCCGCATCTGATTTACCCCGGCGATGTCATCGTCCTGCGCATGGTGGACGGCAAGCCGGTGCTGGAGATGGAGCGCGCCGCAGCCACGGAGGAGGATCCTTCGCGCTTGCCGGTGGTGAAGCTGTCGCCGCAGGTGCGGGTGTCCGGCCTCAATGGCGCCATTCCGGCCATCGCTATGGATGTCATCCAGCCTTTCTTGCTGCGCGCGCGCGTGATCAGCTCGGATACGTTCGATCGCGCTCCCTATATCGTCGCTTCCGAGGAAGGACGTCTGGCGACCGGCGCCGGCAACAAGATCTACGCGCGCAACATGGCGGATATCGCCAGTTCGCGGGTCAGCATCTTCCACCAAGGCCGGGCCTATCGCAACCCCGGTGCCAAAAAGGACGACATCCTGGGTTATGAAGCCATCCACGTCGCCGATGCCAGCATCGAGCGCATGGGCGACCCGGCGACCGTGCGCATTACCGATTCCTACCGTGAGACCCTGGTCGGCGACCGTTTGTTCCCATTTGCCGGGGAAGACTTCAATCGTAACTTTTTCCCCCGCGCGCCCGGTAAGGCGGTGAACGGCAACATCATCGACGTGGTGGACGGCGTATCCAAGATCGGCCGCTACCAAGTGGTGGTGTTGAATCTTGGCGGCAAAGATGGCATCGAACCCGGCCATGTGCTGGCGATCCATCAGTCCGGCAATAAGGTACGCGACATTGTGAGCCCCTCCTCGGAGGGACTGGTGACACTCCCCGAAGAGCGCGCTGGCCTGCTCATGGTATTCCGCGCCTTCGAGCGCGTCAGTTATGCGCTGGTCATGAAGTCGGAGCGGGATATAAGGGTTTACGACATGGTCAGGAATCCGTGATTCCTGATGACCCGCGACAAGCCCGATCTCGCCTACTGGCTGGCCCTGCTGCATGCTCCCGGGGTAGGCCCCATCACCTTTCTGGCATTGCTCGATCATTATTCGACGCCACGCGCCGTTTTTGACGTGCCGCAACAAATCGCCGCCTCGGGCGCGCGGGGCGCACCAGCGCTGGCGGATTACCTGCGCAATCCCGATTGGACGGCGGTGGAGAAGGATCTGGCCTGGCTGGATCTTCCCGGCAACCATATCCTTACCCTGCGCGATCCCGCCTATCCCGAACAATTGCGCCAGATTGCCGGTCCGCCGCCGCTGCTGTTCACGCACGGCGACCACACCGTGCTGGCGAAGCCGCAACTGGCGATGGTCGGCAGCCGCAACCCTACCGCCAGCGGGCGCGAGATCGCCCGCGAATTCGCCTCTCACCTGTCCGGGGCCGGACTGGTTGTGACCAGTGGTCTGGCGTTGGGTATCGACGCCGCCAGTCACCAGGGCGCGCTCGATGGCGGTGGGCCGACCGTGGCTGTCACCGGCACCGGCCTGGATCGCGTCTATCCCGCCCGGCACCGCGACCTGGCGCATCGCATCGCCCAGCAAGGTGTCGTGGTGTCGGAATTTCCGCCCGGCACACCGCCGCTGCCGGAGCATTTTCCGCGCCGCAACCGTATCATCAGCGGTCTGAGCCTGGGCACGCTGGTGGTGGAGGCCGCGCCCGCCAGCGGCTCGTTAATCACCGCGCGCCTGGCGGCCGAGCAGGGCCGCGAAGTCTTCGCCATTCCCGGTTCCATTCACAACCCCCTGGCGCACGGTTGCCATGCGCTGATCCGCCAGGGTGCGAAACTGGTCGAGAACGTCCAGGACATCCTGGAAGAATTGCGGCCGCTGTTGCCGGCGCTACCTTCCCCTGCAATCCCGTCCCCTCTTCATGCGCCCGGTTCTATTGCTGGCATTGGTTATATGTCATTGAAATTATTTGAGTATATTGACTTCTCTCCGGTTTCTGTAGATGCCCTGGTGGAACGCAGCGGATTGACGCCGGACGAGGTTTCCTCCATCCTTTTGGTATTGGAATTGCATAATATGGTTGTGCCGATGCCTGGTGGACTCTATATTAAGGCGAGTTAGCGGGAGGTCCTGAATGAAAGAAAATGTACTGGATGTCCTGATGTACCTGTTCGAGAATTATCTCGACGGGGAGCTGGAATTCGCCTCGGATCACGATTCCCTGAAAAAGGAGCTGATTGAGGCCGGCTTCCATCACGGCGAGATCGACAAAGCCTTCGTCTGGCTGGAGGGTATGGCGCTGCTGCGCGAAAATGCCTCCCGTTCCGCCGTGCGCCCCGCAGGCCACTCGATCCGGGTGTTCACCGCCCAGGAAATGGTTAGGCTCGACCTGGAATGCCGTGGTTTCCTGTTGTTTCTGGAGCAGATCGGTGTGCTCGATCCCATCAACCGCGAGCTGGTCATTGATCGCGTCATGGCCTTGGAGAGCGAGGACATTGATCTGGCCCAGCTCAAGTGGGTGATCCTGATGGTGCTGTTCAATCAGCCCGGCCAGGAGGCCGCCTACGCCTGGATGGAAGACCTCGTTTTCGACGAGGAACTGCCGCATAATTTGCATTGACTACAGTGGCGAGTGACGAGTAGCGAGTGGCGAGGTAAGGATAAAAAATTCAGCCCTCGCTACTTTCCACTCGTCACTCGCCACTTTAATTTAAAGACATAAATGAAAAACCTGCTGATAGTCGAATCGCCCGCCAAGGCCAAGACCCTGAAGAAATACCTGGGCAAGGATTTCGAGGTTCTTGCGTCCTACGGCCATGTGCGCGACCTGCTGCCCAAGGAAGGCGCGGTGGATACCGAGCATGGCTTTGCCATGAAGTATCAGGTCATCGAGCGCAACGAAAAGCACGTCGATGCCATCGCCAAGGCGATGAAAAAGGCCGATGCACTGTATCTGGCGACCGACCCGGATCGTGAGGGAGAGGCGATTTCCTGGCATCTGCTGGAGATCCTCAAGGAAAAGAAACTGCTCAAGGACAAGGCCGTGCATCGCGTGGTGTTCTATGAGATCACCAAGCGCGCGGTCAACGAAGCCGTGGAGCATCCGCGCGACGTGTCGATGGAGTTGGTCAATGCCCAGCAGGCGCGCCGCGCCCTGGATTATCTGGTCGGCTTCAACCTCTCGCCGTTGCTGTGGAAAAAGGTGCGGCGCGGCTTGTCCGCCGGACGCGTGCAAAGCCCGGCGTTGCGCATGATTGTCGAGCGCGAGGAGGAGATCGAAAAATTCGTCCCGCGCGAATACTGGACCATGCTGGCCAATCTCGCCAGGAAGGGCGAACGCTTCAGCGCCAAACTGATCGAACATCAGGGCAAAAAACTCAGTCAGTTCAGTATCACCGACGGCGAGCAGGCCGCACGTATCCAGGAAGACCTGCTGACCGCCGCGGCGGGCAAGCTCACCGTCGTCAAGGTCGAAAAGAAACAACGCAAGCGCAACCCCTCGCCGCCCTTCACTACCTCCACGCTGCAGCAGGAGGCTTCACGCAAGCTCGGCTTTTCCGCCAGCCGCACCATGCGCATCGCCCAGCAGCTCTATGAAGGTATCGATGTCGGCGGTGGCGCGACCGGCCTCATCACCTATATGCGTACCGACTCGGTGAGCCTGGCCAACGAGGCTTTGCAAGAGATACGCGGCGTCATCGCCACCCGCTTCGGCAGCGACAACGTTCCCGAGCAGCCGAATTTCTATCGCACCAAATCCAAGAACGCCCAGGAGGCCCACGAGGCGATCCGCCCCACCACCGCCGAGCGCGTGCCGGAATCCATCAAGGGTAGCCTCACCGCCGATCAGCACAAGCTTTACGAACTGATCTGGAAACGCACCATCGCTTGCCAGATGATCCCCGCCACCCTCGATACCCTGACGGTGGACATGAGCGCCGGCGAGGGTAATACCTTCCGCGCCACCGGCTCCACTATCGTCGATCCGGGTTTCATGGTGGTGTATCAGGAGAGCGTCGACGACAGCAAGGAAAGCGAGGAAGAGCGGCGCCTGCCGGCATTGCTGGCGGGTGAAAAGGTCGATCTGCTCGAACTGGTTCCGGAGCAACATTTCACCGAACCGCCGCCGCGTTATGGCGAGGCCAGCCTGATCAAGGCGCTCGAAGAGCACGGTATCGGCCGTCCTTCGACCTACGCCAGCATCATCTCCACCTTGCAGGAGCGCGAATACGTGACGCTGGACAAGCGTCGCTTCCAGCCGACCGATGTCGGGCGTATCGTCAACAAGTTCCTCAC
>SBBG01000077.1 GCA_005240065.1 Gammaproteobacteria bacterium
CACGTAGCCGATCCAGTTCGATCCCATTTCGGTGTTGTGGGTCGGAATCCAACCTGTGCCACACAAGAACAAGTGGTTGGGCGAATCCACCGCGATGCAGCGCACAGGCACCGATGGGACGGGTCGCACGGCAATGATGGCGCGACGCCTGGATTTCCAGATGCGGCCTTGCTCAATCGAGCGCATGCGTTCACGCTTTCGCCGCAGACGGAACATGGGCTGCTCCGCATAGGCAGTCCAACTCACTCGCCAATATCCGTGACACACCCGCTGCTGCTCACCAAATGCTTTGGAGCGTGAAGGTACATGGCGGCAGTGTGGTCGGTATCCCAGACTGCACAGCAGCTCCAGCATGCCATCGATCAAACGGCGATCGCCGTTGACGAATTCGCAGGTCTTACCGTCAGGGGTGATGTTGCCATCACTGTCCATCAAGCCCTGAACCAGTTCCAGCCGTTGCTGGCGACTGGCCCTTAAATAGGCTGGCGGGATGTGCTTGTTGTCCAGCACATCGAGTTGACGCAGTTGCACGGTAAAGCGCGAACTGCCACAGCTGGCCTGCGCCTGACCATCGGCATCCACTGTCCGGAAAGTGGGATCAATCACCAGATTGGCGCATTTGCCTTTACGCCAGGCGGGCAAGCGAAACAGTGCATGCACGCCACAATCGGCCAGATGCTCCACGATTTCTGCATCGTCTTCATGCACGCTGATGTGGTTCATGCTGGCACTGCCGTCGCCCAGCCACAGGCCCAATAAATAGGGATGGATGAGCAGGTCACGCGCGGGCAATTCCATCGCCTGGGTATTATCTACAGAGAAGCGCCAGCGCTTGCCGCTACTGAACCGCTCGCGCCCGTGCATGTCCAGGGTCGTGACCGTGTGCTGCTTAAGCCCAGCGTGGCTATATTCGTTAACCGCCCAGCGGTGTTCCCCATCACTGACCACGGTCCGGCCATCTTCAAATTCGATTTCGAAGCAATCACGATCCCGCAGGATGGGCGAGACGCCCAGCACACGGCAGGGCCAGCCGTCAGAACCCATCACATGGTCGCCTGCTTGCACTTCACCCAGGGTGGTCCAACCCGTCGGTGTCGGGATTGGGGTGTCAAGTGCCAGTGGTGCGCCGAGCTGCGCACCTTTCATGAACGCCACGCGCTCGACCTTTGATGCCGGCGACAGGCAGTCCATGATGGCTTTGAGGTACGGCGTGCGGCTGGTACGCCAGCGCCCCGGCTCGGCGGAGGCTTTGCTGGAGAGCATCCGGTGACGATCCGACCACTCGGACACCGTGAGCAGCGGATCGGGTGTCAGCCCTTCGCGCCAGGCGCGTTCGATCTCGGCCGCGCCTTCGTAGTCCATGTCCATCGTCAATCCACCCGGGGACGCATCTCGCCCAACTCCTGCAGGTGCTCGCGCACGGCCGCCTCCAGAACAACGTGCATCGTGTGCGGATCGACGCCGAGCTTCGCCGCCATCTGCGCCGAGATACGCGCGGGCCAGTTCAGCCAGGCGTCGCGCTCGGAGCGCGCCAGTTTGAAAACGTGGGCGATGGCCTGCGGCCGATCCACCAGTTCGCCCTTCAGTCGGGCAAGACGCACCTTGTTGGTCTGCGCCTTGACCACCTCGTTGACGGTACGCGCCTGAAGCAGCGATGTGCCGCCCGCAGGCAGTGCAGCGGGGCCGTCGCTTCCGCCACCGGACTCCGGGACAACCACCTTGGCTGCCTTGGCGCGCGTACCGGTCTTGGGGGCGTCCGAGTTGCGCGCCCACTCGCGATCCGCGCGGTCGGCATCAAGGGTGCCGTCAACCTCCGGCGTGATGCGGCCGGCACGAATCGCCTTGTGTACGGCGGTGTCGGTAACCCCACGGTGACGGGCATAAGCGCGTATCGAAATTCCCATCGGCCTTTTCAATCATTTGTGCATCATTCTTAGAAATCAGCTTGACGTCCCTCTGGAACAGCGCGTTCATGTCATCACCATCAACGACGTCGCAAGGAGACGCACATGAACCGGCAAGCCGACAAGACCATCGAAATCCAACTCCAGCAAATCGCGCTGGATCACCTGTTCATCGATACCCTGGAAACCCGGAACAGCGACCGCCTCGACTTCCACGAAATCAGCGTGTGGGCCGTCAAGAGCGCCCTGCTGGCCGCTTACCGCGCGGGGCGGGAGGCCGCCAGACAACGCTGAAGAAATCTTCGGATACCCAGCAGAAAACGCTTGGCTTGACGAGCGAACAGCGCGTTCATGACCACACCATCAACCACCACGAAGGAGCATCAAATGAACACCCTCCAACTGACGCCCGCCCAGCATGCCATTCTGGCCTACGCCATCGAGCACACCGGCGGCAGGATCGAATGGTTCCCGGACAACATCAAGGGCGGGGCGCGCAAGAAAGTGCTCGACGGATTGTTCAACCGCGCGCTGATCACCCGCCACGGCACCGGCTGGTGCGTCGCCGCCGAGGGCTATGACGCCCTGGGATGCGCACGTCCCGCGCCGGCCATCCATGCCGACGCGGAGATCGGCGTCGAGGACAAGCCACACACTCGCGAGAACAGCAAGCAGGCCATCGTTATCCGGATGCTCCAGCGGCCCGAGGGGGCGACGGTGCACCAGATCTGCGACGCCACCGGTTGGCAGGCGCACACCGTGCGCGGCACCTTTGCCGGAGCCTTCAAGAAAAAGCTCGGCCTCACCATCACCTCGGAGAAGCCCGAGGGTGGCGAGCGCATCTACCGGATCGTGTGATCGCGAGCGGGGCGGCAAGCACCCTCCGCCGCCCCGAAAAAGATTGAAGGTTCC
>SBBG01000145.1 GCA_005240065.1 Gammaproteobacteria bacterium
ACGCCCCCCACTGGAAGCGATTGCGCAGCGTCACGGCGATCGTGACCGTGCGGTCATGGCCGTTTACGTGACTGGTGCCTGCAGCTACCACCAGATTGCCGATCACTTTGGTCTGTATTTGGCGATCATCGGACAGATTATGCGGCGGGGGAGGCTATTGGGCGAGACCTGCCCCCGTGCTGTGTGCTGTGCATATTCGGCACCAATATAGAAGGGGGCATCACATTATCCTACCGGGCTACGGCTTCAGGGGTTGACGCATGTGTTCGACACAGACAGGAGAGACTCCGCCGCCATCTCGTGGCTTCAGCGGCTTTTTAGAAATACGCAATATGTGAATATTTTGATAAAACACCGCGTTAATCCGAAGGCAAAGAGTCGATGAATTGCTTTATACTGTTTTCGAGCGATTGAAAGTTTGGGTTATACATCAAACGCCGCAGTATCCCCTTCTTTAGGTTATTCTCGGTCACCTCGCCAAGGTAATCATATTTATCGTTTTTGCAGCGCTCATATTTATGCATCTGATCCGGGAAATAGTGGATACAATTGGCATAATCACCGTTTTCACCATAGTGAGGGTCATCCGGAGGGAGAACTATCGCGGTGTGAGCGGAGCCGAGGATTCGCTGATCTAAAAAGATGCTATTTACCTCTGTTAACTTCTCCGAGTGACCATGGTTTTCTGTCCCCGGTTTGATGGTGTAAAGAATCATCGTGTTCAATGGGTGGATGGCATTCTCGAAAAATTCGAGAGTCGCATCAGTATATACCGTCGCGTCCTCTGCGCTTGCAGCGACAAAAACCGGGATCATGAATTTGTGCTTACGGAGTTCTGATCGTACCTGAGTGGACAGCAAATGTATCTGATCTGCGGCATTAGCCGGAAATGACTCATACTTGTATGGGTCCTGATCAGGTAGTATGTCTATCCATTTTGTCTTTGGTGCTATCCAGTCAATTGCCTCATGCCAGTTAGCCATAATAGCCTTAGAGGATATCTTGATTGCAGGGGAAAACAAGAGTAGACCCATGATGCGGGTATCATGAAGGCTCTGATTGATTGCCAGAGTACCGCCTGTCGAAAACCCCAGCAGATAGATGTTGTCCACCTCGGCCGCGAGGGCATTTGTGCCAAAGGCCACCGCCTTTTCCCATTCTTGCCATTTTACCTGGAGCAGATCGCCAGGACGCGTACCATGTCCCGGGAGTAGAATTGACATCACACGGAAACAATTAGCCTGGAAGAATTTTCCGAGGCTCATCATGAAATAGGGGGAGTCGGTGAGACCATGCACGAGAAGTACGCCGCGCAGATACGGCTTAGTCTTACCGCCCGGGCACGTATCTGGCGGGCGAAGCTCGAACGGAGCATTTCCGTTGATAATCCGCTCACGTGATATGTCATTTAAGTCGAGTCGCGCCGATGCTATCATTTCGCGGGTACGCGCGATGTACTCCGCAAAATTCACTCCCGAATACCGGAAGGTACTATTCAGTCCCGAGGGTTCGTGCCGGGACCCAAGAGACTGATCGGCAGAAAGCGCAACTTGTGCGATAAGAAAGATAAAAAACGCAATTCCAGTCTTTCCGGGAAGGCCAATCCCAACTGATCGAGGAGCCGTGAACATGGTCATTATTCCGGTTGAGTTGGATAATTGCAAGTGTCGCACAGCACGACTAACCATCATTGGACGGCGGTCATCCCAACGATGGCTGTATCATTCAGATAGCAAGCATTTCCACAGTAATTATTGGATTTTAAAAATGATTAAATTTGCAGAGATTTACGTACCTTTTCGTCCTGCTTCTGCATCACTTCCTGAATGTCGCCAGCGATCCATTTCTTTTCTGCCAACCAATAATCCGATCGCCGCTTTCCTTCCGCTACGGCGTTGGCCGCAAGCGTAAGCAATAACGCTTGTTGCTTCTGTGTCTTGTAGTAATCGGCTGGCACCCCCGCCCAATCGATGACGATGTCCAGCGGTTTTCCGTTTACATCGGACTCGAATGGCTCATAGAAGAGGCGATCCTCAGCGGTAAATTTCTGCAGGGTACGACCGTCGTATTTGTCGGCCACAGTGATGCTCTTCGCTGGACGGTATACCACCGCGAACAGTGTGAATCCCTGCTGATTGGCCGTGTCAATACTGGTCAAAATATAGCGATCCGCATCCCGAACGCCATATTTTGCGAGTACTTTTTGGAAATATTCCGTGGCATGCTTCATTCGACGAAATACCTCGCCCGTATCTCCGTCGGCACTCACTTGATTTATTCGTTTGCCATATGCTGATTCATAGGTGTCGTCCAAAGTGATTTTGGCCTGAGCTTTCGCGAGACCGTCGTTGATGGCAGAAAGGCTCGTTGACGCATAATATGGGAGGGCGGCGACGCCCTCGGCCAGTCCAGCGGCGATTTGGATGGGTGACAAGATGAGATGACCGATTCCCCTGAAGGCGCTGATGAAGCCGCGTTCAACATCTGGCCCTCCCTTTTGGGGCGCAGCGCAACCAGAAAATAGCATGATACTCGTTAATATAGCGACCCAGTACTTAAGCATTCTCATTTATCTCCACCATCATTCATTTTTTCAGTTGCATTTGACATGGGCTACGTTTTTTCTTGCCTTCATTTTCCATCGTTTGGCGCTATCACAATAGCGATGGCTTCCCTTGCAGGGCAACCCCATGATATATCAAAGACATCAATCAGGAAAGAGAGACATTTTTAGAGAGTAAATAATAAACTGTCCGGTTTTACTGATTACCGAGGGGGTGACCGGGAGGAAGCGGACGGAATGGCTACAGGAGACGCGGAGGATGAGATTTGAAGAGGCTTACGAGGGCTGGCAGGGGGCGTCTGATGCAGAAGGAGGCG
>SBBG01000135.1 GCA_005240065.1 Gammaproteobacteria bacterium
ACCCCAATGATCCTACTCCATGGTTCTATGACGCCATTCTCAAGCAAAGTGTCAATCGGCCGGTGGAGGCATTGCGGGATTTACAAAAATCCATCGAGTCGAATGACAACCGCGCGGTTTACCGTTCACGCCTGTTGCTCGACAGCGACGCAGCCGCACGCAGCGCCAGCCAGGCACGCATATACAGCGACCTCGGCTTTCAACAACTGGCGCTGGTCGAGGGCTGGAAATCGCTCAACACCGATCCCGCCAACCACTCCGCGCACCGTTTTCTCGCCGACTCTTACGCCGCCCTGCCGCGCCATGAAATCGCCCGCGTCAGCGAGCTGCTTCAGGCACAACTGTTGCAACCTCTCAATATCAATCCGGTGCAGCCGCAACTGGCGGAAAGCCATCTCGGCATCCTGGACGGTGCCGGCCCTTCACGCTCATCTTTCAATGAATTCAATCCCCTTTTCACACGTAACCGGATGACACTCCAGACCAACGGAATCATGGGCGGAAATGGTTCGATCGGAAATGATCTCGTCCTTTCGGGAATGCAAGGAAAGATCTCCTATAGTATTGGACAATTCCACTATGAAACAAACGGCTTTCGCCCCAACAACGACTTGCGTCACGATATCTATAACTTGTTCACTCAAGTCAGCCTATCCCCCAAAGCGAGTGTGCAATTCGAATACGCATCAAGGGAAACCGGAAACGGCGATTTGCGACGCCGCTTCGACCGGGAAATTTTCTCGCCAACGGATAGAAGAAGCTTCGATAGTGAAACCACCAGGTTGGGTTGGCGCTATAGCTCAACACCTCAATCCGACTGGATAGCTTCGATAACCCATCGAAACGCGGAAGAACGCCAAAACCTGCTGCCTGGCCCTGCCGTCATAGCATCGACAAAAGCCAAGGGCTATACCGGCGAAATACAATATCTGTTCCGCAATGCCTCCTCGAATCTAATTGTGGGCGCAGGGCACCACGATCTGGATCGCCTCGACATCAACAACTATGACTTCACACCCATTCTGGGCGCGGCCTGCCCTAACCCACCATTTGCTTCATGTACGGACGTGCTGAATGGCGACACCCGTCATATTAACGGGTATGCCTATTCCACGTTCTCGCTTTTTCACAACTCACTGTGGACGATCGGTGCAAGTTATGACTCCTTCACACAACAGCCCATCGCATGGAGCCAACTCAACCCCAAATTTGGACTGCAATGGAACATCACTCCGCGCACGATGCTGCGGTTGGCCTCATTCAAGGCGATGAAGCGCAGCTTGGTTTCAAACCAAACCATCGAACCTACGCAAGTAGCCGGGTTCAACCAATTATTCGATGACATAAACGGCACCAAGTCCCGCCGCCATGGCGTCGCATTGGAACATCAATTTTCAGAAAATCTTTTTGGCGGAATTGAAGTTTCAAGGCGTTTACTCAAAGTCCCTGTGACAGAGTACCCGGAATCCTTCATAGTCAGCGATCAGAATGAAAGGATGCTCAGAGGCTACGTGTATTGGACACCAGCGACACATCTAACAACCGGCCTTGAGCATCAATCCGAAAAATTTCGCAGAGACGCCCCCTTCGGCTTCCAGAATCCGGAAAACCCAGGCGGAATCGAAATACAACGAACCTCTCTTTTGGCCGGCTATTTTCATCCCGGCGGATTGTTCTTGCGCGGTAAGGTTATGTATGTGGGCCAACAGGTCGAGCTTCCAACCCTCACCGCCATATCAGCATATCAGGATAACTTCTGGCTGGCGGATGCCGCTGTGGGTTATCGCCTGCCCAAACGGCGTGGCCTCCTGAGCCTTGAGGCTAGAAACTTGCTGAACAAGGCATTCAACTATCAGGACACGAATTTCCAAACGTCACAACCCGGCGAACCCCTATTCCAAGCGAAACGGGTCATTTATGCTAGGTTCTCGCTAATATTTTGAATCATGATCATCAATCAAGGAGAAGAAGGAAATGAAATCCAACAACCTCGTTAAAAAACTCATACACAATGCATCGCTCGTGGTCACGCTTGGGATATTGTCAACTGCGTGCGCGGCCCCAGGCCATAAGGGAGATGATAATCTTCCGAAACCGGCGGACAATGCCTACTTGCAGATCGACGAAAAACTGAGCAAGGATCTAGAATCAAAAAATGTGGAAATGCTGATTACTGTCAACAAAGATGGGAAATTGACAGTAATAGACACCAAAGGGCAGCTTCTCAGCGATTGCAAGGATATCGACCATTGTTCGGGTTTACGTGATGTCACGGTACGCCTTATCGAAAGCCCGGTCATTCTAAAAACAACGCGTAATCCCACCTGCATAATTTTTTATAGCATGGGACAGGCGTTTCAAAAGTGCTGGTAATCCTCTCAGATCAGACAACCTCGCAGGATGAGTCTCACGCACCATCCTCGTGGGATGGTCGTGACACTTTTCGACACGCTTGGATTTACCTGGGACAGGTCCGCGATACCGGTTCATTCCATTAGCGGGTATGCTTCCGTTTTCACCGGATGCTGCCGGAGTTCGTGCGGGATGCCAGCATACTCGAAGACAATCCGTTCACCTTCGCCGAGGTCAAGACATTGCCCGACGGCATAATCGTGGGAGGGGGAACGGAAGCTTTCGGGTCAAGAGCAGGTGCTCAATCTGGCGGAAAGCTCGAAACACCTGCTCTGGCTGATTAAAAGCGGCGGCTTCAGTGGATTTTTAGAAGTACCCAAGAGACGAGCTGCGGCATCACTATAGGACTGGATGAGCTGGGCCAATATGAGCCACTGCCCACCTTGCCCAGCGCGCCGGAACTTCGTGTGTTCCGAAAGGGCGTGCAGGCAATGGAGGAGGAAATTCCAAATCCGTTCAAAGAAGCACGGCCTTTTTCTTGTTTGGCGCGCTGCAACAATTCTTCTTCGATGGCAACAAGCGCACCTCGCGGTTGATGATGAATGGCATACTCATGTCGGCGGGCATTGACGCCATCAGCATTCCCGCGGCGAGGAAACAGGAATTCAATGAAAAAATGATCCGGTTCTATGCCACCAGGGACGCCACAGAAATGATGGCCTTTCTGGCGCGTTGCTGCCCGGGAACATAGTCCTGAAAACGTTGGGCGTGCCGCTCTCGGCGCGCCCAACGCTGATACTCTCACTTCGCCAGACACGTGGTCGCAGGCGATGGCTCGACGCCCAATAGCGCCGAAAACATCGTGCGGCAGCGTTGATACACTCCCAGTGCTTCGACACGGCGACCCTGCTGCTGATAGCAGGCGATGAGGCGCTGATACAGCAGTTCCGCCAGAGGGTCGGTCTCCAGCCCCTTGCGGTAACAGGTGATAGCCTGTTCCCAAGCTCCGCTATGCTCGAACCGCCTGCCGAGTTGTTCGACTTGGCGCAGGAATTTGCTGCGCAGACGTTCGCGCAATGGCAGAGTCCAGGATCCCTCGGACTCCTTGGCGAGAAAATGCCCCTGATAGAGATCCAGGAACTTTTCGGCGTGGGAGGTTAAATCCATGTCTTGCGCTTTACCGGTCAACCGTTCGAACGCCCAGGCATCCACCCAGCAACGGGACGCATCCAGCGTGATACTGCCGTCGCGCACGATGACAGTTTTTTCATCGCCGAGGAATTGGCGTAGACGGTGCAGGGTGATGCGGAATGCCTGGTGGGCGGCATCACCCTCGGCGTCCGGCCAAAGCGCGTCGATCAACTGGATTTCGTTCACATCGCGCCCGCCGAAAGCAATCAAGGCTTTCAGGAGCGTCAGCGGCTTTCCTTGAGCGGCGCCGCGGGCATGTAGCGTCTTGCCTTCCCTGAGCACCGCGAATCGTCCCAGGGTATAAATCTTCACCGGCCAGGGCCAGTGCTCGCACTCCAGCGGCGGAGAGGGCGGGCGCAGGCCATGCTGGCGGATGATGTCGCGAACATATTCGACCTCAATACCGTTATCCAAGGCCTTCTTGCACAGCACGGCCACCATATAGGGACGCCAGCCGGGAATAAACATATAGCCTTGCGCCTTGCTCAACGCGAAAGCCTTGCGCAGCAGGACAACGGCGCGCCCGTCGCGCTGCTGGATGCAGAGGAACATCGCCTCCAGAATCAACGCCAGGTATTCCAGCCAGCCGCTATTCATGCCACGCGCAAGATCATGCAATTCCTTGATGTGGACGAAGGCTTCGCGCCGGCCGCCATATTCGAACAATGCCTGGGCAAGCACACTGAGACACAGCGCCCGCTGGAAGGACGCATCGGCTTCGATCGCGGATGCCAGCGCGGCTTGGCCCTGCTCGACGGCAAGGCGGAATTCGCCGCGGCACAGTGACTGCCAAGCCAGCAGAAAGCTATGGGTGGATACATCAAGCCGGCGATCGCTCTCCAGTATGGCACCCATATTGCCGAGAAAAGCGTTCGCGGCTTCAAGACTCCCCGTGCTGAGAGCGCCGCACACGCCTTGGGTATACAAATCGAAATCCATGCCGTGCATCCCGGTGATCCGCATCACCTCCAACCCTTGGTTCACTGCCTGCGAGCAGGCTTGTGGCTCGTTGGCAAACCAGCCAAACGCCGCCTCACTTGCCAGCCATTCGGCCTGAATCGCCACAGGAGCTTTTTCAACATCGTGTTTCATCGCTTCTATGATATGGTTTGCCTTCGAAAACTCGCCTTTGCATACATAGTAACGCACCAAGCGGCTTCCCAATACGACTTGGTAATCGACACCCAAGCCGCACGACAGCAACCATAGCGCACCCATTTCCCATTTCCCGATGTCACGATGATGAGGCTGGTGGAGCGTCAGGGCGCGCAGCACGGCCGCCGTGATACTGGCTTCGACTTCGCGCGAAGGAAAAGCGGGGTGAATGCGCATCAAGTCATCCAGAACGGCAACCCATGTCGCCAGCAACGCATAATCCTTGCGCGCTGCCACGCAGGCATCCACGATGCCAGCCCAGGATAGAAATATCCCCGCCACATCCTGCTTCCATTTGAACAGGGCGAATGCCTCTTCCAGATCAGCGCGGCCCCGCACTGGATCGTTGTGCATAAGACACATGCCTCGCCAATAGAGCAACCACGGCGTCTCAGCCAATATCGGCCGAGGAACGCGGCGCAAGCGGCCTTCCAGCGTCTGGTATCGCCCATGGGAAATCAGCAATGGGGCCTGCTTGATGATGACCTGTGTCACCGCATCCCAGTCATTGATCGGAGAA
>SBBG01000050.1 GCA_005240065.1 Gammaproteobacteria bacterium
CATTTTGGGACTGGGATGTCCCAAAATGTATCGCGAGCACGGCGACACAATCAAAATTTGCCGGGAGCAAATTTGAACAGCGGCGCGAAGCGACGCTGGCCCCGGAGGGGTGAAGGGCAGGATGTCCGGAGTAATCCTGGCACCCCAGCCATATTTATTAGCTATCGTAGCTTGAAAAGGGTCGACCGTGAGCGACAGCAGGATGATGGTGTTTAGCGGCAATGCCAACCCGCGCTTGACGCAGGACATTGTCGAGTACCTGAACATACCGCTGGGCAAGGCCACGGTGGGCCGGTTCAGCGACGGCGAGATCATGGTCGAGATTCTGGAGCACGTTCGCGGCAAGGACGTGTTCATCGTGCAGCCGACCTGCGCGCCGACCAACGACCATCTGATGGAACTGCTGGTGATGGTCGATGCCATGCGCCGTTCCTCGACCTATCGCATCACGGCGGTGATCCCTTACTTCGGCTATTCGCGGCAAGACCGCCGCCCTCGTTCGGTACGCGTGCCGATCACCGCCAAGGTGGTGGCCAACATGATCACCAGCGTCGGCGTGGACCGGGTGTTGACCATCGACCTGCACGCCGACCAGATCCAGGGTTTCTTCGATTTGCCGGTGGACAACGTCTATGCCTCGCCGATCCTGCTCGGCGACATCTGGCGCCAGGAATATCCCGGGTTGATGGTGGTATCGCCGGATGTCGGCGGCGTGGTGCGGGCGCGGGCTTTCGCCAAGCACCTGGAAGCCGATCTGGCCATCATCGACAAGCGCCGCCCCAAGCCCAACGAGGCCAAGGTGATGCACATCATCGGCGAAGTGGAAGGCCGCACCTGCGTGCTGATCGACGACCTGGTTGACACCGCCGGCACCTTGTGCGAGGCCGCACGGGCGCTCAAGGCGCACGGTGCGAAAAAGGTGGTGGCCTATAGCACCCATCCGGTGCTGTCGGGTCGTGCCATAGAGAACATCGAAAACTCGGCGCTGGACGAGCTGGTGGTCACCGATACCATCCCCCTCAAGCCGGCGGCCAAAGCATGTGCGCGCATCCGCCAGTTGAGCGTCGCCAGCATGCTCGCCGAGACCATGCGCCGCATCAGCAACGAGGAGTCGGTCAGCACCTTGTACATGGATTAAGGTAGGACGCGCCGAGCGTGCCGTAGGGTGCGTGAGACGCACCCTACTCTTGAGAGCAGTCTTGCAGTATCCTGCCTCCCCTGGTCGCGGGGGAGGCTTCGTCAACCACAGTGGAGAAACACTATGAGCATCAGCTTTGAATTGGACGCCGAAGTGCGTCATGACCTGGGGAAAGGTGCGAGCCGCCGCCTGCGTCGTGACGACAAAGTCCCTGCCGTGCTATACGGCGCGGGCAAAGAGGTCACATACATCAACCTCAGCCATAACGAGATCGTCAAACGCCTGGCGCACGAGGCCTTTTATTCTCATATCCTGACCCTCAAACTGGGCGGCCAAACCGAGCGTGCCGTGCTCAAGGACATTCAACGTCATCCCAGCAAGCCGCGCGTCATGCACATGGACTTCCAACGCATCAGCGAAAACGAAGAAATCCGCATGCACGTCCCGCTGCACTTCGTCAACGCCGACATCGCGCCGGGCGTAAAGCAGGGTGGCGGCATCGTCTCCCACCTCATGATCGACGTGGAAATCGCCTGCCTGCCCAGAAACCTGCCGGAATTCATCGAGGTGGATCTGAAAGATCTCCAGGTCGGCGGCTCGGTGCACCTGTCCGATCTCAAGCTGCCGCATGGCGTTGAGATCGTAGCGCTCAGCCATGGCGACGACCGTCCGGTGGCCTCCATCCACGTCCCGCGCGGCGCGATCGAGGAAGCCGCAGCGGCCGCCGTTTCGGCGACACCCGCTGCAGGCTAACCCTGCTTGCCGGGAAGCGCGGCGTTGTCGCAGCGGGTGGATCTGATCGTCGGACTGGGCAATCCCGGCGGCGAGTACGAGCACACCCGGCACAACGCCGGCTTTTGGTTCGTCGATGCCCTGGCCCGCCAGCACGGCGGCAGCTTTCGCCTGGAACCCAAATTCCAGGGCGAGGTTTGCCGCATCTCTCTGGCGGGCAATGATTGCTGGCTGCTCAAGCCCGTCACGTTCATGAACCGCAGCGGCCAGGCGGTGACGGCCATGGCGGGTTTCTACAAGATACCCGCCGGGAATATCCTGGTGGTGCACGACGAGCTGGATCTGCCGCCCGGTGTGGCACGTCTAAAGCAGGGCGGCGGCCACGGCGGACACAACGGCCTGCGCGACATCGTCACCCGGCTCGGCGCCGATTTCATGCGCCTGCGCATCGGCATCGGCCACCCCGGCAGCAAGGAGCAGGTCATCGGCTATGTGCTGCAACGGCCATCCCTCGCCGACCGGCAACGCATCGACGCCGCCCTCGACGCCGCCCTCGGCGTGATGCCGGAGTTGCTGCGCGGCGAAGTGCAACGGGCGATGAATAGTTTGCACACAAAAACAGCAGCAAGTAACGTTTAGCGAGTGACGAGAAAAAGCGCCCGCCTACTTGTTACTCGACACTCGACATTCGGAACTAACTTTATGGGATTCAAATGCGGCATCGTCGGCCTGCCCAATGTCGGCAAATCGACGCTCTTCAACGCGCTGACGCGCGCCGGCATCGCGGCGGAGAATTATCCGTTCTGCACCATCGAGCCCAACGTCGGCGTCGTGCCGATGCCCGATCCGCGCCTCGACGCCCTGGCGGCCATCGTCAAACCCGAGCGTGTCGTGCCCACCACCATGGAATTCGTCGACATCGCCGGTCTGGTGGCGGGCGCATCCAAGGGCGAAGGGCTGGGTAACAAGTTCCTCGCCAACATCCGCGAGACCCAGGCCATCGCGCATGTGGTGCGCTGCTTCGAGAACGACGACGTGGTGCATGTGGCGGGCAAGGTCGATCCGCTGAGTGACATCGAAGTGATCAACACCGAGCTGGCGCTGGCCGACATGGAAACGGTGGAAAAAGCCCTCGTCCGCGCCGCCAAGGCCGCCAAAGGCGGCGACAAGGAGGCGCTGGCGCAGAAGGCACTGCTGGAGCAGGTGCTGGCTTGCCTTAACACCGGCGCCCCGGTGCGCTCGCTGCGTCCCGATGCCGAGCAGCAGCGTTTGCTGCGCGAACTGCACCTGCTCACCATCAAGCCGACCATGTACATCGCCAACGTTTCGGAAAACGGCTTCGACAACAACCCTTATCTCGACCAAGTGCGCGAGCTGGCCGCCAGGGAAGGTTCCGTGGTGGTGCCGGTGTGCGCCGCCATCGAGTCCGAAATCGCCGAACTCCCCGACGATGACAAAGGCGACTTCCTCGCCGACCTTGGTCTGGACGAACCCGGCCTGAACCGCGTCATCCGCGCCGGCTATCAACTGCTGGGCTTGCAGACCTACTTCACCGCCGGCGTCAAGGAAGTGCGCGCCTGGACTATCTCCATTGGCGCCACCGCTCCCCAAGCCGCCGCCGTGATCCATACCGACTTCGAACGCGGCTTCATCCGTGCCGAAGTGATCGCCTACGACGACTTCATTGCCTGCAAGGGCGAGCAGGGCGCCAAGGAAGCCGGCAAGTGGCGACTGGAAGGCAAGGACTACATCGTGCAGGACGGCGATGTCATGCACTTCCGGTTTAATGTGTAAAAAACGGGAAAGATGCGCTATAATGCCGCGCTTATGCAGGACGCGAGCAGATTCGCTATTGATAAGGCGAACGAACACTCCGCTTTCGCTCCCCCCTCTCCCGTAAGCGGGAGAGGGCCGGGGTGAGGGCCATTCTCCTTAAAGGCTACGTAGCTCAGCTGGTCAGAGCGCGGCACTCATAATGCTGAGGTCGGTGGTTCGAGCCCACCCGTAGCCACCAGTCATCCTCGCGAAAACGCTGAAAACTCCTTCTCGGACTTCTCATCGCATGTAGGGTGCGCCACGCGCACCACACCGCCACAGGCGACGGAACGCGCCCATCACAACTGATCCAGCGGGCTTCTCACCCCCTTGCCACCCTTGTTCAGCACATGGGTATAAATCATCGTCGTGCTCACGTCCTTGTGGCCAAGCAATTCCTGCACGGTACGTATGTCATACCCGGATTGCAATAGATGGGTAGCGAAGGAATGACGCAGTGTGTGCGGCGTGGCCGGCTTGACAATCCCGGCAGCATGCACCGCCCGTTTCACCGCCCTCTGCAAGCCCTTCTCATCCGCATGATGGCGGCGCGTAACGCCCGAGCGCGGATCAACGGAAAGCTGGTTTGCAGGAAAGACATACTGCCAGCCCCACATTTTCCCGGCATTCGGGTATTTGCGCGCCAGCGCATTCGGCAGATACACATCGCCATGGCCCGCCGCCAAATCTTCCTCATGCAGTCTTTTCACTCGCACGAGATGGGCGCGTAACGGCTCTGCCAGCATAGCGGGGAGCATCGTCACGCGATCCTTCTGCCCCTTGCCATCACGGACAATCAATTCACCCCGCTCAAACTCGACATCCTTGACCCGCAACCGCACGCACTCCAGCAACCGCAACCCCGCCCCATATAAAAGGCTAGCCATCAACCATGGCGTTCCTTCCAGCCGGTCCAGCAGCGCCTTTACCTCGGCATGGGTCAACACCACCGGCAAGCGTTGCGGCACCCTCGCCTTCGTAACATTATCCAGCCAGGGCAGATCGATCTCCAGCACCTCGCGGTACAAAAACAGCAACGCGCTTTTCGCCTGATTCTGCGTCGAAGCCGCAACATTGCCTTCCACAGCCAAGTGCGACAAAAAAGCCTCCACCTCCGGCGCGCCCATCTTCGCCGGGTGCTTCTTTTGATGAAACAAAATATAGCGCTTAACCCAATCGAGGTAAGCACGTTCAGTACGGATACTGTAGTGCTTCACCCGGAGTTTCGTCTGGACTTGTTCTAATAATTTGGGTGAGTTCTGAGTGTGCGGCATGGGCAAAGGTATGGTGTGCTAAAAAACAAAAAACATCGCCAATAATAGGGTATCTATGTTGATTTTAAAATACCTTTATGATTGAATAAAACTTTATACGACAGACTGATAAAATTTTAGGTATTTTATTGGGGTCTACTTTTAGTTA
>SBBG01000056.1 GCA_005240065.1 Gammaproteobacteria bacterium
GCCAGCGGCGCACCGAGCGGCAGCAGCCGGTATGATGCGTGGGGGAACAGGATCGCCTCGACGGGGACCGTTCCCCAATTCGGCTATACGGGCAGGGAGTCGGATGAGACGGGGCTTGTGTACTATCGGGCGCGGTATTATGATCCAACGATAGGACGGTTTACCCAAAGGGATCCGATTGGGCTGCGGGGCGGAATCAACCTGTATGCCTATGTCGGGAATAATCCGACCAACCTGACCGACCCGCTGGGGCTGAGGCCCCTCGACCCGGCCACGGCCAATCTCCTGGCGGGCAGTGCCAGCTATGCCGGCAATGCCGGGGGCCTTGCCGCAGGGCAGCAGACGCTCGCCTCGTCGGTGACCAGCGATAACTTCCTGTTGGCGGGGGGAGATAAGGTACTCGACCTGATTCCAGGCGCCAGCGCCATGAACAACGCGGCCGCCAATTTCAAGGCGGGCAATTATGGCAATGCGGCGTTGTGGGGAGTGGCGGCGCTAGGCGATGCGGCCCTTGCGGTGGGGACGGGAGGCGAGAGTATCGCTGCGAAAGCAGCCGTCACAGGGATTGCAAAGAGTGCAAGTGAGTTTACGACACTATATCGCGCTGTGGGACCAAGCGAACTTGCGGATATCCAAAAAACAGGAGCTCTGCGCAACTTAGGTTCTGCTGAAGGGAAGTACTTTACGACTTCCGCAGAAGCGGCGTCCTCATATGCGAAGCAAGCTGTTAAGGGTTTCGATGATCCTCCGTATACCCTGATTCAAACGCAAGCTCCAAAAAGTATCCTCGAAGGGTTATCGCCTGCCACAGTTGACCGTGGTATTCCCGCATGGGTTGTGCCGAATGAGCGCCTACAAGGGCTTACACCCGAGGTTCTCAATTGGATGCCAATTTCGAAATGAGGTATCGCGATGACCCCTGATGCGTATATTGAGGTTAGGTTTAGAACAACAGAAGAAGGCGGGCGGAAAACGCCAGTTACGGGTGAATTCTATGCGTGCCCGTTGTTTATCGACGGTGAAGCGTACGACTGTCGGCTACTTATTAAGGGTATGAAGTTGGAGCTAGGGCGCTCTTATGAAGTACCGATCAAATTCCTGAACCGTGACTTGGTGGTGCCAAAGCTATTCATTGGAAAATGTGTGATCCTTTGGGAGGGAAAAGATGTGGCGGATGGTAAAGTGACAAGAATAATTTGATGTTGCAAGGGGGGCAGGGGCCGCAGAAGATTTCTTTGCAGGCACCAAATACACTGACAAAGTCTTAGGCCAAGTGAAGCAGGGTGATCTTCATGCTTTTCCTGAGAGCGTTAAGGCATTTCAAGATGCTGGCCAAGTCAGCAAAATTACCGGGGGAGACGGCGTCGCACGAGATATGCTGAAAATTCCCGGAGAATATCGAGGTAAACAGGGGGCTTTTGAGTTCATCAAAGAGGCAGATGGCTCTATCAATCACCGCCTATTTAGACCTACTCCGGGACAATGACCGATGGAAAAATATTGGTCAAGTGAAATCGATATGATTTTGGGTGTGGGCCGTCCATTGGAAGATGTCGGTGTTCGTAACTGGGCGCTTAGTCGGGAAGATGCCTTAGCTGCACTCACTAAGTTCGCTGAAATTGGAATCGCCGTCTTAGGTGGAGATGTTTACTCCGTCAACGGTGGTGTTGTTGAATCGAACTACGACAATTGGTATTGCAACCGCGACGATCATGAATCCGATTCGGCTTACGTTGAGCGGAGCATTGCAGCGGCGAGGAATTACATTGAGAATTACAGAGCGCCAGAAGGCGCGGTGCTTTTTGCAATAGTGCCTAAGATTTGATGTTGCAAAGAGCACAGGCGGTGTTGCTGATAACATTCTTAATGCGGAACGCATTGGCAGCGGGCTGAAAGACGACGCTGCTCACCGGGCAGCCAGTTTTCTATCCAAGGATCAACTTGAAGCGGGGAAAATATTTCCATTGCGCGGCGGAGACGGAGTTGAGAGAACCCTTCTTCAGACACCAGGCGGATTAAATGGAAAGAACGGCATCTATGAATACATCCTCGATCCCGCTGGCAAAGTAACGCATCAACGCTTTATTGACGGTGGCAAGATCACTGGCCTCCCGAATCAGAGGGTGCCGTGAGATGTTGATTTCCATTCCCTATTCATTCGTGCGTGAACGTCTCAAACTCTCTTGGCGCGATGCGCTTTGGGGTTATGAACACCAAATGATTGGCTGGTCTGCTGTTGTTGATCTCGCCACTGATAGACTTTGCGCAGGTTCCAATGATCCATTGGAAATTGAGCTTGCTGGTCTGACAAAGATGGAGACATTCCAGGTTGGTGAATTGCTAAGAGAGCTTGCTAACGCTTCGCCGGAGGAAGACAGCGCCATTGCTCAGAGAAAATGGTTATATTTGTCGTTGGCGTGGTTATTCGAGAATAAGGCGAGTATCCCTGATCCTTTAGAAGGTGTGGAAAGCATTTACGCCGATTTTGACTATCCACCCGAGGTTGAAAGTTTCGTTCGTTACATGCCTGTAACCGATGGCTATGACCCAAGCGCTCACACAAAAGACGAGAATGAAAACAGGCTATTTGAAAAATGGCGAGAGTACTTGGTTGTTGCTGAGTCTGAGTTCAATCGCTAATGCTCTTACCCAAGCCCCGCTCTGCGGGGCTTGCAACATCTGGCCTATCCTTCCTCCCACGGTTTCTTCTCCTGCCCCGCGAGATCGCGGCTGCCATGGATAACGGTGAGGATTTGCAGTTGGTCGGTCTGTAGCAGGTAGATGATCCGATAGCCCTGGACGATCAATTCGCGTACATCGTCGCGGTCGTCGGCCTCGGGCACCTTGCGCCCCAGCCGGGGATGCGCTTCGAGCTTATCGGTGGCCTCGATCAGCCTGTCGACAAACATTTCGGCATAGTACGGCACGTCGCGGGCGATGTAGTCGTAGATGTCATCAAGATCGGCCTCTGCGACTTCTGACCAGTGGAGCTTAGCCATGATGCCTCTTGGCCAGCAGGCGGCGCTTCATCTCCTCATGGGGGATGGTGCGGCCTTCCGCCACGGCCCTTAATCCCGCCTCGATCTTCTGCTTCACATACAGCTCATACATGATGTCATCCCAACTGGCCTGTTCTGGCAGATGGTCAATCAGTTGTCGTGCGGCTTCTTTTGGCGTTGCCATACATCACCTCGTTTTTAAGTGAACGGTTTTCCCTTTAGCCGCTGGCCCTGACAGTCCAGCGTTTGGCGTCATGCTTGAGCAGCATGCCGTCGATCAACTCCAAGATAACGGTTTTCTCCTGCGGATCAAGCTGGGAGACGGCCTCGAAGCGCAGCTTCAGACCTTCTTCCTGGGGGCCGCGCTCGCCGGGCTCGAAGACCAGCGAATCGATGGTCACGCTCAGGGTAACGGCGATCTTCTTCAATGCCTCAAGCGATGGCAAGGCGCTACCTGACTCGTAGCGCCGCACTTGATTCACATGCAGGCCGATCTTGTCGGCCATCTCCTGCTGAGTCAGTCCTTTTTCCTTGCGTAGAGCGATCAAACGGGCAGCAATGCTCATGGGATTCACCAACCAAATTGAATACCCATGATGTTACCTCCTGCTATCTGAGTAGGTTGACAAGAATACCCTAAAAGGTTTAAAAAGAAAACCTCTGAAGGGTGTTGACAGGTTTTTTGGGGAGGTGTCCCGTCCACGTGTCCACCAAGTATTTTTGAATTCATCCGTACCGGATTTTCTCCGTCTTTAACCTAACTGTAATGTGCCGATCACCATTCCTTCATCGAATTGACGCTGTCCTTTCACCTGGCTGTCATCGAAGCATCAACTTGAAGGCATGTTGATCGCTTGCCAACCGCTTGGCCGAAACCGCACCCGCAAGACCGCCGGGGGTGCCACGCTCGCCTACGTCTACGACGCCGCCAACCAGCTCGGGGAGATCAGGCAGAACAGCCCCACCGGCCCA
>SBBG01000227.1 GCA_005240065.1 Gammaproteobacteria bacterium
CCGCTGGCGGCGGATTCACGGAAAGCATTCTGGCCGATCGGTTGCAAACCGACGGGATTGATGAAATCGGCGAGCTGTATCGCGCCCACCTGGGTCGGCGCTTGAGCACCCGGCATCAGAACCGCGACGGTGCCGTCGGAACCAATGGTAATGCTTTGCGCATTTTCGGGAATGCTGATGGCGGGCTGCAAAACATAGCCGCTGGCGGTAACCATTTGCCCCTGGGCGCTCACCTGAAAGGAACCATCGCGGCTATAGCCCAATGTGCCGTCCGGCAACAGGATCTGAAAAAAACCTCGCCCCTGGATGGCCATATCCAGCGGGTTGCTGGTCAGGGTGATGTTGCCTTGCGTAAAAAGCTTTTCCGTCGCCACGGTGCGCACACCCGTGCCAAGGCTTAGTCCTGACGGCAGCATGGTGTCCTGTGATGTCTGCGCGCCAACCTGGCGTATATTCTGATAGAGCAGATCCTCGAAAACCGCGCGGCCTCGCTTGAAGCCGGTGGTGTTGACGTTGGCAAGGTTGTTGGAAATCACCGTCATGCGCGTCTGTTGCGCGTCCAGGCCGGTTTTTGCTACCCAAAGTGCGGGGTTCATGAGCGTATCCTCTTTATGTTATCCCATTCTCATCATCTGCGCCGACGCGGCATCGTTTTCCTGCGCAATGCGCATCATCTTGATTTGCGATTCGAACTCGCGGCCCAACTCGATCATTCTGATCATCGCCTCCACGGCATTGACGTTACTCGATTCGAGCACACCGCTGGCCAGGCGCACGGCGGCATCCGGCGCGGCACCCTTCCCGCCCTTGACGCGCATCAGGCCATCGACGCCTTTTTCCATTTGCGCCAGCGGCGGATTGACGAGCTTGATCCTGTCCACCACGGCAAGCGCGTTGGCGGGCTGGCCTAGCGGCTGGATCGAAATCGTGCCGTCGGCGCCTATCTCCAGATTTTCGAAGGGCGGGATGGAAACCGGCCCGCCGTTACCCAGCACTGGACGGCCCGCGCCGGTCTCCAACTGGCCGTTGACGGTAACACGCAAATCGCCGGCCCGCGTATAAGCTTCGCTGCCATCGGAGGCCTGCACGGCAATCCAACCCTCGCCGTTGACCGCCACATCCAGATTGCGGCCTGTCGTTGTGAACGACCCGCTCAAGAAATCTGTTCCAGGACGTTCCGCCACGGCATAAACGCGGCTCGGATAACCGGGACCATACACCGGCAGACTGCGGAAAGATTCCAGGTCGGCACGGAATCCGGTGGTATTGACGTTCGCCAGGTTGTTGGTGTTCACCTGCTGCGCCAGCATCACCTGCTTCGCACCGGACATCGCCACATAGAGCATATTCTTCCCTCGCTACTTATCTGATGTTGATGATGGTCTGCGTAATCGTATCCGCGGTAGTGATTACCTGCGCATTGGCCTGGAAGTTGCGTTGGGCCACGATCATGTTGACCAATTGCTCGGTGAGATCGACGTTCGATCCTTCCAGCGCACCGGACTGCACCAGCCCCAGACTAGCGGTGCCGGGAGCGCCGACCAGGGCGGCGCCCGAATCATAGGTTTCGGTCCAGGCGGTATCGCCCAATTGACGCAACCCTTGGGGATTGCTGAAATTGGCCAGCGCGATCTGCCCCAGCGCACGTGTCTGGCCATTGGTATAACGCGCTTCCACCACGCCCGTATCGTTGATATCGATACCATTGAGGCGACCGGTGGTATAACCATCCTGGGTAAGCGCATTGACACTGAACGTGCTGCCGTACTGGGTGGTGTTCGCGTAATTCACTGAGAAAGTCATGTTCAGCGCCCCAGTCTGCGGATTGACAGGAGCATAATCGATCGCCAGCGCGCCACCCAGAGAAGGCGTCACCGATGTGATGTTGCCGGTATTGGAGAACGTCATCACCGCCGGTTGTCCGGGCACATTGCCGTTCGGCGCCACCTCGACGGGCGCGCCCGCGCCATTGGTCAACCACAGCTGCGTCTCCCATTCGTTGGGATTGGCGGTCTTGCGGTAGTACATCGTACCGAGCACCGCATTACCCAGTGAATCATAGAGCGTGACGGAGGTGGAATTGTTGTAAGTGGTGGGATCGGCCCGGTCGAACACCGGCAAACCGGGATAGGGCGCGAACTGTTTGGCATTGGCGTCGAGATTGGCGGTCACCTCTATCGCAGTGCTCGGATTGGGAGCGATATCCGACGTATCCAATCTCAGATCACCCCGCGACCCGGTGATATTGCCGTTCGCATCCGCCTGGAATACCGTCAGCCGTTGATTCTGGCTGTTAACGATATAACCATCCCTGTCAGGCTGGAACGCACCGGCACGTGTATACACCGGCACTCCGTTGTCGCTCAGCACAAAAAAACCCTGACCGTTGATGGCAAGGTCGAGGTTGTTGTTGGTAAAACCGATGTTACCCTGGCTGAATTGTTGCGATACGGAGGAGACACGCACTCCGCTGCCAATGGCATTCTGGCTTATGCCGAGATTGGTCGTTGCATAAATATCGGCGAATTCGGCGCGCGAGTTTTTGAAGCCCGTCGTCCCGGCATTGGCGACATTGTTGCCGATCACCTGCAACTCCGCAGCGGAGGCGTTGATCCCGCTCAAAGCGATACGAAATGGCATTACGATTCTCCTCTAATTTCTATGGAAACACTGAATAATTCCATCCTGGAATGTTCAGCGCACGGAAAGCGCTGATAAATAAGCTCTTCCTTATGAAAACGATCACATGATGCGGCTGATTCTGGATATATCCAATGCTCCGACACCCGCGACATTCACCATCGCCCCCTGTCCGCCGCGCCCGAGCGTCACACTCTCCACCGTCGAGGCCACCAGCGTATCCACCGCCACCGGTTTGCTGTCGATCATCACGCTGGCCGCCAACTTATAATTGCCGGCCGGCGCCATATCGCCGGCATCGGTCTTGCCGTCCCATTTGAAATCGACCAGGCCGCCCGTCTGCGGACCCATGTCCATACGCCGGACGAGCTGCCCGGATGGACTGAAAACGGCCACCGTCAATTTCGACGTGCTGGACGGCAAATCCACCGCACCACTCACACCTCCTCCTGGAGACAGTACAGCGACGTCACCAGGCGCCAGCACTGTACGCCCAACCAGCGCCGATGCCTGGAGGGCCTGATTGGACTGCATGGCGGTGGCGAATTGGGAAAACGAATTCTGCAATTCCTGGATCCCCGTAACGGCGCTGAATTGCGCCATCTGCGCCATAAACTCCCCGTTCTGCATGGGCTTCATCGGATCCTGATTTTTCAGTTGCGCGACCATAAGCTTCAGGAACTCATCCTGGCCGAGGCGGTCCTTACTCGCCGCCTGCGACGGCTTCTGCATCAGCCCCAATTTCTCCAGGGCATTGGTATCAATATTCGTGCTCATATATCCTTCTCCGGCAACATAAATCGCCCCCTGAAATTCAGGAAGCCATCAATTATCTTTACTGGCCCATTCTCAAAGTGGCGAGCAAAAGTTGTTTGGAGGTGTTCAACACCTCGACATTGTTCTGATAGGAGCGCGAGGCGGAAATCATGTTCGCCATCTGCTCCACCATGTTCACATTCGGCATGTAAATGTAGCCCTGGGCATCCGCCAAGGGGTGGCCGGGCTCGTAGCGCATTTGCACCGGCGCATTGTTTTCAACCACGCCGAGCACCCGCA
The DNA here is from genome assembly GCA_005240065.1 of Gammaproteobacteria bacterium. Classification (GTDB taxonomy): domain Bacteria; phylum Pseudomonadota; class Gammaproteobacteria; family Ga007554; genus SBBG01. Next base: position 3,697 of record SBBG01000227.1, read on the forward strand.
CACTCGCTGGCGACTCATCGCCAACGCTCTCCATCACCGCCGAGAATACTGGCTCGCGGGCTCGATAAACGCCTTGCGCATTCCCGCTCACGCTCTCGGCGTTGGCCAGGTTACTGGCGGTGATATTGAGGCGCAGCGATTGCGCACTCATTCCCGATCCGGCGATCTCGAATATTCTGAAAGATGACATGGATTAATCCCCCCGAATGGCCGTCATCAAACCCTTGATGCGTCCGTTGAGAAAAGTGAGCGTGGCCTGATACTGCACCGCGTTGCGGGTGAACTCGGCCTGTTCCGTTTCGGCATCGACCGTATTGCCGTCCAGCGAAGACTGGTGCGGTATGCGATACTTCACAGCTTCGGACATCGCATCGCCTCCCGCCGTAAGATGCCTTGCATCGGTACGTTTCAACGTCGCACCATAATTGCTGCCACTGTCGGTAGCCTGCCTCAGCGCGCCTTTGAAATCGATGTCGCGCGCCTTGTAATTCGGTGTATCCGCATTCGCCATATTCGCCGCGATGATTTCCGCTCGCCGCGCGCGCAGCGTCAGCGCCTGCGGGAAGATGCCTAGTGCTTTGTCGATGTTGATGGGCATTGAGATGAACTCCATGAACTTTCTTCTTGATGAAATGCAGGGTCCGTGCCATAGCACCCATCACCTTTTAAAACAATGAATTACACGGCACTGGAAATATCAATGGCATCGCCTGCGGCAAGATGCTTCCGCTGTGCGGCAAACAGACGGGAAAGAGAAAAGTAATGAGGATGGTCTTAAAGAAGGATAATTCGCAGCGTGCGCTGTGCGGACGCTGCTTTGTGTCGCCTGTATAAAGAGGAAAGTTTTGTAGGGTGCGTTTCACGCACCAACGGTGTGGTGCGTGAAACGCACCCTACACTATAAAGACGAAAGCCTATTTATCGATAAGCCGATACACGATACCACCGTGACAGCGTACCATCTCGAAGAGATCGGAATATCCAGAGATGGATTCGGACGCTCCAAGAAACAGATAACCACCGGGCTCCAGCGCCTTTGAAAAGTTGGAGATGATATTCCTTTTTACATCACAAGAAAAATAGATCAACACATTTCGACAAAAAATAACGTCGAATTTTCCTATTCCATGGTAATCTTTTTTTATCAGATTCATCTCGGAAAAAGTAATTCTCTTGCGTATTTCATCCTTGGTTTCCCATTGATCACCTTTTTTGGTGAAGAAGCGTCTTTTACGCTCATCCGACAAACCACGCGCCAATGCCGCCGATTCGTACAATCCCGCCCTGGCTTCCTTGACCATGGTGGGAGAAATATCGGTGGCGATGATTTGCGTTCCCGCCGCCAAACAACCCGGATTGCTCCCCTGGTATTCCTGAATCATCATGCTGATGGAATAAGGCTCTTGTCCCGAGGAACACGCCGCCGACCATATTCGTATCGGGCGCATTCTTTTTCCGCAAAGCTCGGGCAGGATGTGGTGTTTCAAAATATCGAATGGCGCATTGTCCCTGAACCACAATGTTTCGTTGGTGGTCATCGCATCGACCACCTGTTCGCGCAGACCAGGACGGGAATTTCTCCTCAACTGATCCACAAGATCGCCGATCGAGGGGATTCCCGACTCCGCCATCAAGCGGCCAAGCCGGCTCTTCACCAGATAGTGCTTGTTATCTCCCAGAGCGATACCACAGGCGGACTCAAGAAATGCACGAAAATCGTGATATTCCTGCGCAGAAATGGATTGATCCAAGAACGTATTTCCTTATAACAAAAAATGCTTCGTACAAAACTATTTTCTTTTGTTATCTTCCAGCCATTTCAGACGGTTGAGAACCGCCATTGCAAGATCGTCGGCACTGAATTTTGCGATAAATTTACTGGCGCCGACCTTTTTCACCATGGCGTCGTTGAATACACCGCTTAATGACGAATGGAGGATGACATACAAATCCTGCAACCGTGGATCTTTTCTGATTTCGGACGTGAGCGTGTAACCATCCATCTCAGGCATTTCAATATCGGAAATGACCATGCTCAACCGAGCTAGCAGCGGATCATTTGCCTCCGCCCATTGCTTCAATACTTTCAGCGCCTCGCGCCCATCCGAGGCCAGCGTATATGACACCTTGATCTGATCCAGCGTGCGCTTGATCTGACCGCGCGCCACGCTGGAGTCATCGACGACCAGGACATGGGGGGCGGCGGCCTCTTCCGAAGCCGGACCGATGTCCGCCACTTCCGCGGATACTTCAACGGAATAATGAATAACCTCTGCAAACACCTTCTCGACATCCAGTATCTCAACAAGATGGTCATCCAGCTTGGTAACCGCCGTCAAATAACTGTTGTTCCCCGCGCCTTTGGGGGGAGGCAGCACGGATTCCCATTTTGTGTTGACGATCCGGTCCATGCCATTCACCAGCAATCCCTGAACAGAACGATTGTATTCGGTAACGATCACATAACCACCCGAAACTTCCATCATCGGCGAATTTCCTATCGCCATCGACAAATCTATCACCGGTATGGTCTTGCCGCGAATCGTGGCGACACCGCGTATCGCCGGATGCGACTTTGGCAAATGCGCCAACGGCGGACATTGAATCACTTCACGCACCTTGAACACATTGATACCAAAGCGTTGCTTTCCATCCAAACTGAATAATAACAACTCCAGACGGTTCTGGCCGACCATCTGGGTTCGTCTGTCCACATCGTCCAATATGCTCGCCATGCCAATTCCTCGCGCTTGAACCGAATCCAGCAGAAATATCGGCAAGGCGTAATAAATATTGAAGGACTTTCTTTTTGCCGCCAATAGTGGAGTTGGTACATATTCTGCATAAAGGCAGCCATGAAATACCGTATGACAATCTGCCTTGCATGTATGGCCTTCCTTGCGCCGCCGCTTGCCCGCGCGCAAGACTATCAGCCGCTCGATACTATCCGCGAAACCGCCAAAAACTTCATCCATAATCAGTTCCCAAACCCTGGCGGACGACTGGAAATCGACACTGGCGCGCTGGATACGCGGCTACGCCTGCCAGTTTGCGCGGAAGCATTGGAGGCATTCCCGCCTCCCGGCAGCCGCCGGACGGGCAACACCAGTATTGGCGTGCGCTGTCATCAGCCAAAACCGTGGGCAATCTATGTGCCGGTCAAGGTCGGAATTCACGCCACCGTGCTGACCGCCAGCCGCGCCCTGCGCCGCGGCGATGTCATAAGCGCCGAGGACTTTCATTCGGCCGAGGTAGACATCGCGGCACTGCCGGAAGGCCATTTCAGCACCCCCGAACAGATTGTGGGCAGGATAGCAAAGCGCCCGGTAACCGCCGGCAGCCCTTACACACCAGCCATGCTCGAAGCGCCACGCCTGGTGCGCAAGGGCGATCTTGTCACGCTGCTGGCGGAAGTGGCCGGCGTAGCTGTGCGCATGACCGGAAAAGCGCTGGCGGATGGCGCCGCCGGCGCATCGATCCAGGTGAGCAATCTGTCTTCACAGCGGGTTATAGAAGGAACGGTGATTGCGGAGGGAGTTGTGAAACTACGCATGTAAGCGGCATGGATGGATGCGTTTTGTAAAGTTTCCCGCGCCTCCTGCCGCTAACAAGTGCAACAACACTTGACGGGTAACAAAGATGCCTATTGAACCCATTGGAAAATCAGCCATCCCTATCAACCAGGCCACGCCCGAGATCCAGACGGCTCGCCAACCGACCCCGGCACAACAGGAAACCGGCAAATCCTCGACGGTGGATACCGTGAGTCTGACCGACTCCGCCGAACGGCTACGCAAACTGGAGAAAATCCTGAGCAACCTGCCGGTGGTCGACATACAGCGCGTTGAAGGCATACGCAAGGCTATTGACAACGACACCTACGCGATCGATCCCTTGCGTGTGGCGGATAAATTTCTGAGATTTGAAAGCACCCTGCAAAGCGGATTTGTGAGTTGATTGTTAGACCATGATGGCGACCCCCGACGGCCAAAAACAGCTTAGTGACTTGCTACGGCAGGAAATCGATACCGCCATCGCTCTGCTTGCCGGCTTGCGGCAAGAGCATGCCGCTCTCGAAAAAAGCAATGCCGCCGCTATCGAGCACATCGCCGCCGATAAACAACAGTGGTTGGGCTCACTGGAAACGCTGAGTATCCAGCATGCACAAATACTGCGCAACGCTGGTTATCCTCCCGACCAGGCCGGTCTCGAACGCTATATCACCGAGCAAGACCCGTATGGTATTCACGGACTTGATGCACTCTGGCGGAAGCTGAAAACCGTGAGCATGGAAGCCCGGCGCCAAAATCAAATAAATGGCGGGATCATCGCGATCGGCCGTATGAGCATTCAACGAACACTGGCCATACTGCGCGGACAGTCATCCGAACAGGCCAACTACTATAGCGCTTCCGGGACATGTCAGACGGATGCTTCTTCCCAGTCTTTAGGACAAGCATGACCCGACTCGGTCGAGAACATAGATAGCCATTCATCAGTCATTTGACGCACAACCATACCATCATGGACAAGATGACCGTCAAACCTCAGATCGTCGGCCTTCTGAAGCGCCTGCACAGCCAGCGCGCCCTGCTCAGCGTCACTCTCCCCGGATCGGAAAAACATTTCAACAGCGCCGTTCTTGAAGTCAACGGCGAACAAAACTATCTTGTCCTGGACGAGCTCGGCCCCGCCGAAGGCCATGCTCTGCTGCTAAAAACCAGGGAATTTCGCGCGCGCGCGCGTCTCGAAGGCGCCCGGGTCAGTTTCTCGGCCACCGTGGGAGAAGTAGGCAATGATGCCGGCATCGCCTTTTACAAACTACCCATCCCCGAAGAACTCGATTACCTGCAGCAACGCGCCCACTATCGCATCAAGGCCGGCCCCGCCAAGCCCATCACCGTCATCCTCACCCTGAGCGACGCCAATACGCTGCAAGGCGAATTGCACGATATCTCGATGGGCGGCGTCGCCATCAGGGTGGCGCAAAACAAATTACCGGCCTCGCTCAAGATAATGGATATGATCACCTGCAAATTCTCCTTTTCTCAGGGCGAAGAACTGACATGCGCCCTGGAAATACGCTCCATCCGCAACAAAGACGGCAACAGCCACACTCACCTCGGCTGCCGGTTCACCAACCTGCCAGCCCCCTGCCAAAAACTTATTCAACGCCATGTCGCCGCGATGGAACGTGAACAAATCAAGAAAATCGCGAAAACCGCCTGACCACACCACATCACAAGATGTGGCCGGACATCCCCCGCAATCTCATAACGATGTATGGCATACCGCGCTTCCCCATGCTACAATGCCGCCTCATTTTTGGACGTAGTGGTTTCGGCCATCGGTTTAAATCATCATCGGGGCGGTAGCTCAGCTGGGAGAGCGTCGCGTTCGCAATGCGAAGGTCGGGAGTTCGATCCTCCTCCGCTCCACCACCTATCCCAAGCCAGCCACGCGCTGGCTTTTTTGTCGCCCCGCAAAGGCCCAGCCGTGACGGGGTTTCGCGGGTAGTGCGAATTTCGATGATCGCCGGAAGGCGCCGATTTCGCCCCATCGGCTATCCAAATTCCTCTCTTTTCTCTGTTCGTGCGCAGGTCGGCCTACGCACCACCCCTTGCAATGATGCGGGTTTGCGGGCGGCGGTTTGCACTCCATAACGCATAGCAGTCGAATTACGAACGCACACTCGCACTCAACTGCCCCGCCCGCCGATCACCTCCCGCTGCGCTTCCCAGTCATCCGGCAACGGATGGCGCAGGAAGAACTCCAGCGACAGCCCGACCGGCTGCCGCCCCCGGGCGATGTCCTCGACCACGTTGGGGGCCAGGCGAGCGAGCCTGAGCATCTTCTGCACGCGCACCTTCTCGACCCCCTCGTGGGCGGCGATCTCGCCGATGCTGGCCACGCGGCCTGCGTCCAACAACTCCTGCCAGAAGAAGCCCCGGGCCAGCGCCCGCATCAGCCGCTCGTCACACGCCACTCCCTGCCCCGGATTTCTGGCGGATGCCATCCGCCCCGGCGACGTCGGCTCTACCACGACTTTCCTCGCCTTGTGCCGCACGAAGCGCACCGGGATGAAGGTCGTCAGTTTGATGCCATCGTCCAGTCTGGCCGTGTTCGATTTGGCCCGCCCAATTTGCTCCATCCCTCTCATGCCATTTCCTCCAGTTCACGCAATTCCGCCCCGATGCTGTTCGGCGCCAGTTCCGCCATCAATGCCGTCCATCCGGTCGGCTGCCATTCAATGTCGATGCCTTCATCCTTGAGTTGCACCCGGGCAATCAGCAAGCGCACCAACCGACAACGCTCCGCCGGGAACAGCTCGTTCCACACCGCCGACAGATTGCGCATCGCCAGTACCACGGCAGGCTCGGATACTGTGGCATCCAGTTTCTGGACCTCATCCCACACCGCCTGGATCATTTCCGGCGCCTGCAAGGCTGATTTCACCTGTTCCAACACCAGCGCCTCGATCTGTTCGGCCGGCACGATGCCGAAGGGGTGGGTGCCGCGACCGAACTTCTTGTCCGCGTAGGGAATGTAGTACCGGTAGCGCTTGCCCGACTTCTTCCGGGTCGCCGTGGGTAGCATCCGGTCGCCGTCGGGGGCGAACAGCAGGCCGCGCAGGATGAAGGTGTCGTCGTGGCGGGTCATTGTGTGCGACGCCCGTAGCCGGGCATCCTCGGCCAGGATGGCTTGCGCCTGATCCCACAGGGCTTGATCCAGAAGCGGTGCGTGCGCACCGGGATAGTCCTTGCCCTTGTGCCGGATGACGCCGAGGTAGAGGGGATTCCTCAGCATCTTGTAGAGATACTGCTTGGTGATTGGCCGCCCTGGGCGGAAGACGCCATCCTGCGTCGTCCACGTCTTGGTGGTGATGCCCTGGCGATTGAGTTCTCGGGCCAGTTCGGCGGTGGAGCGTAACTCAACAAACCGCCGCCAGATGCCGCGCACGATCTTCGCTTCGGCCTCGTTGATGACCAGTTGCAAACCGACGTTTGCAGGGTTTGCAGTCACGCAATACGGTAAGCCCTCTGCCCACCCGCCCCCCTCACGGTGACGGTGACGACTTCGAAACCGAGGCGTTTCCTGACCATGCCGGAGATTGCGCCCCGGACGGTGTGGGCCAGCCAGTACCTGCCATCATCTGGGCAATGGTCGCGCCGCCGGGGTGGCGCATGGCGTCGATGATTGCGGCCAACTTGGTGCGGGGACGGAGGGTGCGCAGGATGGGCTCACGTTTCGTGAGGACATCGGGGGCGTCCGCTTTCTGGACACCCTTGGGGACAGGGCGCTGTTTGCCGACGGCACCGTAGCCGGCATCGGTGAGCAAATGACGGTCATCGGCATCAGCAATGAGCCCGCGGACGAGTAGGCTCTCGATGACTTTTGTGCGGGCGTTGCCGCGCAGGGTGGCAGGCAGGGGTTCGAGGGCGCCATCGGTGCGGGAAGCGGCCGCTTCGAGGATGGCTTTCTGGGTGGCAGTGAGTTTGGCTTGGGCGGACATGGCGATCTCCAGTGGTTGATGGGCGTCGTCACTCACAGTCACTGCCGAAGATCGCCAGAAGTTCATCCAGCCCGGTTTCCACCCGCCCGAGGTCGCCGACGTGGCCCCAATGGATGGCATCGGGGTCATGGCCGAAGTGATCGTCGGCAAGTTGCTGCAGCCGTTCCAGTTTGGCGCGGATGGCAACGGTGCGGGCGAGGTAGGCGTCGAGGGTGGTTGGCTTGACGTTCATCGTGGGCTCCGTGATGTGATTGACGGCATGCACATGTACGCGCTGTTCGATCAGGAAGCCAAGCTAATTAACTGATATTAATAAAACAAATTGACAAACAGGCAAGCCGATCAAGGAATCCGCCAACACAAGGATTGGAAAGTCTGCAAAAACACGATTACGACAAGTTGACAAACACCATCGCCGCTCCTACGATGTCAAACATCATGATCGTCGTAATCGAGTTTTTGCAAAATGAAGCTTGGTGATGTTGCCGATGTCCGCATGGGGTATCCGTTCCGGTCGCGCCTTGAGCACGATCCGGCGGGCAATGTCGCGGTGATTCAAATGAAGGATATCGACGACGCCAACCTGCTACACGCAGAGGACGCGATCAAGGTGTCGCTGCCCGAAGGCAAGGGGCATCACCTGATCCATGAGGGCGACCTCGTTTTTCGTTCTCGGGGGCGCAGCAATTCCGTCGCCTTGGTTGCGGCGGACATCGGTGAAGCTGTGCTCGCAGCCCCGATGCTCTTGATCCGCCCGCACACCGTCCTGCCTGCCTATCTGCACTGGTTTATCAACCTGCCGGCAACGCAGGCGAATCTCGCAGCGTTGGCCGAGGGCACCTCCGTGCGGATGATCAGCAAGGATGCACTTCTGGACATGGACGTGCCGGTGCCAAGCATGAGTCGGCAACGCAGGATTGTGGATGTCGCGGCGCTCGTGCAGCGCGAGCAGGCGCTGGTGGCGGAAATCGCCGCTCAGAGGAAACGGCTCGCCGAAAGAATTCTCATGCAGTACGCAAGAAAGGGAAGCAAATGACCGACCAGATCACACAACAAGATGTCAACAGCACCGCCTGGGCTGCCTGCGATACCTTCCGGGGCGTTGTCGATCCGGCCCAGTACAAGGACTACATCCTGGTGATGCTGTTCCTCAAGTACATCAGCGATCTGTGGGCCGACCATTACGCCGAATACCAGCGTGAGTACGGCGACAACGAGGAGCGCATCCGCCGCAAGCTGGAGCGCGAGCGCTTCCTTCTGCCCTATGTGGAATTCAAGGATGAAGACGGCAAGGTGACGGAGCGATTCCTGGCCGACTTCTACGCCCTCTACGACCGGCGCAAGGAAGCCAATCTCGGCGAACTGATCAACATCGTGCTCGACCACATTGAGGAGGCCAACAAGGCCAAGCTCGAAGGCGTGTTTCGCAATATCGACTTCAATTCGGAAGCCAATCTCGGCAAGACCAAGGATCGCAACCGCCGCTTGGAAAATCTGCTGGGCGACTTCGCCAAGCTCGACCTGCGCCCATCCCGCGTCTCCGAGGACGTGATCGGCAACACCTACATTTACCTGATCGAACGCTTCGCCTCGGACGCCGGCAAAAAGGCCGGCGAGTTCTACACGCCGAAGCAGGTATCGAAGCTGCTGGCACAACTGGCCGCGCCCAAGCCGGGTGATCGCATCTGCGATCCGACCTGCGGTTCCGGCGGCCTGCTGATTGAGGCTGCCGCATTGGTGGAGCAGGCCGGCAGCCGCGATTTCGCCCTCTTCGGCCAAGAGGTGAACGGCAGCACCTGGGCGCTGGCGCGCATGAACATGTTCCTGCATGGCAAGGACTCCGCACGCATCGAATGGGGCGATACCCTCAACAGCCCGGCGTTGGTCGAGAACGACCGCCTGATGCGCTTCAATGTCGTCGTCGCCAATCCGCCGTTCAGTCTCGACAAATGGGGCGGCAAGGAAGTCGAAGCAGACCGCTACAGCCGCTTCTGGCGCGGCATGCCGCCCAAGTCCAAGGGCGATTACGCCTTCATCTCCCACATGATCGAGGTCGCTCTCCCGCAGGAAGGGCGCGTCGCCGTCGTCGTGCCCCATGGCGTGCTGTTCCGGGGCGGCGCCGAGGGGCGCATCCGCCGCGCCCTGATCGAGGAAAACCTGCTTGATGCCGTCATCGGCCTGCCCGGCAACCTCTTCCCCACCACCTCGATTCCGGTCGCCATCCTGGTCTTCGACCGGGCGCGGGAAAAGGGCGGTCCCCGCGAAGCCTGCAAGGACGTGCTGTTCATCGACGCCAGCCGCGACTACCAGTCCGGAAAAAACCAGAACGCCCTGCTCGAAGCGCACCTGAAAAAGATCGTCGACACCTTCCGGGCGCGTCAGGCCGTGGACAAATACGCCTACGTTGCCACTCTGGAGGAGATTGCCGAGAACGACTTCAACCTCAACATCCCCCGCTACGTCGACACCTTCGAGGAAGAAGAGGAAATCGACGTTGCCGCCGTCGAGCGGGAGATCGAGCGGCTGGAAAGCGAATTAGCTGAGGTGCGGGTCAAGATGAAGCAATACCTCAAGGAACTGGGCGTATGAAGAAGAAGCAAGAAGTCTCTCTTGTTCGCTCCTCGGCGGCGGAATACCTGACCTTCGTCGCCGCCAGCGGCCAAGGCGGCGTGGAAGCCGTCTACGCGGATGAAAGCATCTGGCTGACGCAGAAGATGATGGGCGTGCTCTACGACGTCAACGTGCGCACGGTTAATGAGCACCTGAAAAAAATCTTCGCCGACAGCGAGTTGCAGGCCGATTCAGTTATCCGGAAATTCCGGATAACTGCCGCCGATGGCAAGAGCTACAACACCCAGCACTACAGCCTGCCTGCCATCATCGCCGTGGGCTACAAGGTGAATTCCGAGCGTGCGGTACAGTTCCGCAAGTGGGCCACCCGCGTCATCGAGGAGTTCACCATCAAGGCCTACGTGATGGATGATGAACGCATCAAGGCCGGCGGCTCCATCCTCACCGAACAGTATTTCGAAGAACAGTTGCAGCGCATCCGCGAGATTCGTCTCTCGGAGCGCAAGTTCTATCAGAAGATCACCGACCTCTACGCCACGGCGATTGACTACGACGTGACGGCGCAGGCCACCAAGCGCTTTTTCGCCACCGTCCAGAACAAGCTGCACTGGGCCATTCACGGGCAGACGGCGGCCGAGGTCATCTACCAACGCGCGGATGCCGGCAAGGACAACATGGGGCTGACCACCTGGAAGGATGCGCCCGGCGGCAAGATCCAAAAGTTCGATGTGACGGTTGCCAAGAACTACCTGACCGAGCAGGAAATGGCCCAACTCTCCCGCTTGGTCAACGCCTATCTGGACGTGGCCGAGGACATGGCGCAGCGCAAGATCCCCATGACCATGCAGGACTGGGAAACGCGCCTCAACCGCTTCATCGAGGCCACCGACCGCGGCGTATTGCAGGACGCGGGCAAGGTGACGGCGGAGATCGCCAGGGCGCACGCCGAAAGCGAATTCGAGAAATACCGCATCGTGCAGGACCGGCTGTTCGAATCGGACTTTGACCGGGTGGTGAAGGAGGCCAAAAGACTGGAACAGCCTGGCCTGGCTTTGGAAGGCAAGGGGCGGGGGAAGAAGAAATGAAGCGGAATAGATTTGACATCGTGCCGCTCGGCGAGCTTCTAGAGGCAACGCCCCGCAATGGCTATTCACCGGTATGTCCAGAGTTACCGACCGGAAAGTGGGTACTTGGTCTGTCAGCACTTGATGGACGCGGCCTTGACTTGTCCGGGGCGAAACCTGCACCAGCAAACGACCCGCTCGTCGACAAATTCTTGTTGCGCCACGGTGATTTTCTTATCAGTCGTTCGAACACCTTTGACAAGGTTGGCCGCGTCGGCGTTTTTCGTGGAGGGCTTGAGAACTGCTCGTATCCAGACCTGATGATGCGCTTTCGGCCGGACGCCGAGAAGGTCAATCCGTGCTACTTGGAAACTTATCTCAAGAGCGATGCAGCCATAAAATTCATTCGGCAGCATGCCACTGGCACAAGTGGCAGCATGAAAAAGATCAACCAAGCAACGGTTGAATCCATTCCCGTAGTTGTGCCTTCGATAGAAGAGCAAGCAACGATTTCCGAAGTTCTTCTGGAGTGGTACGAAGCCATCCAGAAAACCGAGCAACTGATTGCGGCGAAGGAGCGGCACTACCGCCACGAACTGTCGCGCCTGATCAGCCGGGGCCAGCACCCGCACGCCCATGTCGGCGCAGTCGCCGAGGAAATCTCCGCCCGCAATCGCGGTGGCAAATGGCGAACCGTGGCGCTTTCAGACATCGCCACCGTGTGGAAGGGCCAACAGCTCAACAAGGCTGCCATGGTCGAGGACGGTGCTTACTACGCGCTCAATGGCGGCATCAAGCCCTCCGGCCGCACCACGGAATGGAACTGCGAGGCGGACATGATTACTGTCAGCAGTGGTGGTAACTCGTGCGGCTTCATCAACTTCAACTCCGAACGATTCTGGTGTGGCGGTGACTGCTTTGCACTGAAGAACCTTTCGCCACAGGTTGATGTGGCGTACTTGTTTCATTACCTGAAAGGACAACAGCACCGAATGATGGCGCTGCGAACCGGGTCCGGTATTCCGCATGTCTATCGTTCGGATATCGAAGCCTTCCCGGTCGTCTTACCCGATCTCGCCACCCAGGCCGCCATCGCCCGCTACCTCAACGCGCTGCGCGAAGAAATCGACCTGCTCGTAAAGTCCGTGCTCGCACTGAAAACCCAAAAGCGCGGTCTGATGCAGAAGCTGCTCACCGGCCAGTGGCGGCTGCCTGTGCGTGAGGAGGCTGCCCAGGCATGAGCTCGGTGATCGACAGCGATTACCTGATCTTCGCCGACGAGAGTGGCGACCACGGACTGGTGTCGATCGACGAGCAGTTTCCCGTGTTCGCGCTGGTGTTCTGCATCGTGCGCAAGCAGGACTACGTGGAGCAGATCGTACCGGCGATGCAGCGGTTGAAGATGGCCCACTGGGGTCACGATCAGGTGATCCTGCACGAACACGATATCCGCAAGGAAAAGGGGCCATTCGCGCTGCTGCGTACCGACCGGGAGCTGCGCGAGCGCTTCATGACCGAACTGACTGCGCTGATCTCGGCCACGCCCATGCAGGTGATTGCCTCGGTGATCGACAAGCATGCGCTCAAGGCGCGCTACACCACGCCCTACAACCCGTACGAGGTGGCGCTGCTGTTCTGCCTGGAGCGGGCGCTGGGGGCGCTGCGGGCACGGGGCGAGACGGGCAAGCGCGTCCATGTGCTGTTCGAGAGCCGGGGTCGGCAGGAGGACGCCGATTTGGAGCTGGAGTTTCGCCGCATTTGCGACAACGGTGGCGGTTGGGGCTATCGGCAGGTGGACTTCCAGCAGATGCAGTTCGCGCACCTGTTCGTCGACAAACGCAGCAACTCGACGGGGCTGCAACTGGCCGATCTGGTGGCACGGCCTTTGGCCCTGCGCCACCTGCGGCCTGGGCAAGCCAACCGCGCCTTGCAGGCGCTGGACGGCAAGCTATTGAACTTTAAGGTGTTCCCATAAAGCAAAAGGGCCTCGGAACAAGTCCAAAGCCCTCAAGCCGACCGGGAAAAGCCCAATCCATGTCAAACAGTATAGGACGAACAGCCCCAACAGGCAATGAAAAAATGACCTCGCCAGCTATCCGGGCCACAGCCCGAAAGAACCCCTTGGGCACTTGTCACCGGCGAGGAAACTTTGAGCACGGAGTGTAGCCCATGAACGATTCAGATAACCACGCCGCCGAACGGAGTTTCCGCTTCGACGAAACCTACCTCTCCCAGATTCCGGCCCTACAGGTGCTGGTCAACCTGGGCTTCGAATACCTGACGCCCGCTGAGGCGCTAACCGCGCGCGGCGGCAAGGCCGGCAATGTGCTGCTGGAGGAAATCCTGCGCGGGCAGTTGAAGGCGCAGAACCGCATCCAGCACAAGGGCGCGACCTGGCTGTTTTCCGAGGAGAACATCCAGAGCGCCATCCAGCGGCTGAAAAATGTGAAGTACGACGGCCTGCTGAAAACCAACGAGGCCGTCTATGACCTGCTGACCCTGGGCGTGGCGCTGGAGCAGTCCATCGAGGGCGACGTGAAGAGCTTCACGCTCAACTATGTGGATTGGCGCAATTCGGCCAACAACGTCTATCACGTCACCGCCGAATTCTCCGTCGAGCGCACGCGCAGCTACGATACGGCGAGGCCCGACATCGTGCTGTTCGTGAACGGCATCCCCTTCGCCGTGATCGAGTGCAAGTCGCCGAAGGTGGAAGTGGAGCAGGCCATCTCGCAGATGATCCGCAATCAGCGCGACGAGTACATTCCGCGCCTGTTCACCTACACGCAGATGGTGCTGGGCGTGAACAAGAACGACGCGCGCTATGCCACCACCGGCACGCCGGCCAAGTTCTGGTCGAAGTGGAAGGAAGAGGTTGCCGATGCAGTGCTACAGCCTTTACTGGAAAAGCCGTTGCCGGAACACGTGAAGGCATCGTTGTTCGACATTGCCTTCCAGGAACTGGGGGTGCGGGAGGACCCGGCGCCCTACGTGGTAGGCCGGCAGGTGACGGAACAGGATCGTGCGCTCTACGCCTTGTGCCGCCCGGAGCGGCTGCTCGATCTGGCCTGGCAATACACGGTGTTCGATGGCGGCGTGCGCAAGATCGCGCGCTACCAACAGTATTTCGCCATCCGGGAGATAGTCGCCCGGGTGAAACAGATCGACGAAACAGGCAAGCGGCGCGGCGGCATCGTCTGGCACACCCAGGGTTCCGGCAAGTCGCTGACAATGGTGATGCTGGCCCGCGCGCTGGCGCTGGACCCGGAGATCAAGAATCCGCGCATCGTGCTGGTGACCGACCGGGTGGATCTGGACAAGCAGCTCGGCAACACCTTCGCTGCCTGCGGCCTCTCGCCCGACCGCGCGGAGAGCGGCCGGCACCTCGTGGAACTGGTAGCCGACCACAAGGCGCACATCGTCACCACCCTGGTGCACAAGTTCGACAAGGCGCTCAACTTCAAGAAATTTACCGATGACTCGCCCGATATCTTCGTGCTGGTGGATGAAACCCAGCGCACCCAGTTGGGCGGCTATTCGGCGCGGATGCGGCAGATGTTTCCCCGCGCCTGCTACATTGGCTTCACCGGCACGCCGCTGCTGACCCGCGAGAAGAGCGATGTGCCGCGCTTTGGCGGCATCATTCATACCTATGCCATCGACCAGGCCGTGGCCGACGGCGCCATCGTGCCGCTGCTCTACGAAGGGCGGATGGTGGAACTGGAGCAGAACCAGAGCGCCATCGACGTGTGGTTCGAGCGGCACACCAAGGGACTGACCGACCAGCAGAAGGCCGACCTGAAGAAGAAGTATGCCCGCGCCGAAATGCTCAACAAGGCCGAGCAGGTCATCTACATGCGGGCCTTCGACATCAACGAGCATTACAAGCAGAATTGGCAGGGCACCGGCTTCAAGGCGCAACTGGTCGCGCCCAACAAGGCAGCGGCCCTGCGCTATAAGACATTCCTTGACGAATTGGGCGAGGTGAGCAGCGAGGTCGTCATCTCGCCGCCGGATGAACGCGAAGGCTTCGACGAGGTCGATGCCGAGGAATCGACCGACGAGGTCGTGGCTTTCTGGCAGCGCATGATGAAACGCTACGGTTCCGAAGAGGAATATAACAAGCAGATCGTCAACGCCTTCAAGTTTGGCGATGAACCGGAAATCCTGATCGTGGTCGACAAGCTCCTCACCGGTTTCGATGCCCCGCGCAACACGGTGCTGTACCTGACCCGGCGTCTCAAGGATCACACCCTGCTCCAGGCCATCGCCCGCGTGAATCGGCTGTACGAGGACGACACGGCTGCCAAGGCCAAGGAATTCGGCTTCATCATCGATTATGTCGGCGTACTCGGCGAACTGGACGAGGCGCTGACCACCTATAGCGCACTGGAGGGCTACGACGAGTCGGACCTTCGCGGGGCGCTGAGTTCGATCTTTGATGAAATCAAGCAACTGCCGCAGCGGCATGCGGACCTGTGGGACATCTTCAAGACGGTCAAGAACCGGCAGGACGAAGAAGCGTTCGAGGCGCTGCTTGCCGACGAGAAGCTGCGGGGCGATTTCTACGACCGCCTGTCGACATTCGCCAAGACCCTCGCCGTCGCCATGTCAAGCGAGCAGTTCGTCGAGCAGACACCGGCGCAACGTATTCAGTCCTACAAGAATGATCTCAAGCGTTTCGTGAATCTCAAGGCGGCGGTGAAGCTGCGCTATTCGGAATCTATCGACTATCGCGACTTCGAGCCCAAGATCAAGAAACTGCTCGACACCCACATCACGGCCAGCGAGGTGGTGCGCCTCAATGCCCCGGTGAACATCTTCGACGAACAGGCATTCCAGAAGGTGGTCGAGGAGCAAGGGGCTGGCAAGGGCGCGGGCGCCAAGGCGGACATGATCGCCCACGCCACGAAGCGGGCGATTACCGAAAGGCTGGCGCAAGACCCGGCGTTCTATGAGAAGTTCTCAAAGCTGATCCAGCAGGCCATCGACGACTACCGGGCCAAGCGCATTACCGACCTGGAGTACCTGCAGCGTGTCACCGAGATCAAGGAATCGGTGGTGAAGCGGAAATCCGATGATCTGCCGGCGACGATTGCCGGCGACGAGGACGCGACGGCGGTCTACGGCTTGCTTCAACCGTTTGTCGCGGCACACATTGCCGATGCGGCGCAGGCCAGGCAAATCGCCGCCGAGACTGCCAAATCCGTGTGGGGCGTATTCCTGAGCAACCGTAAGGTGGGTTACTGGGACGATCTCGATGCCCAGCGGCGAACGATGAATGAAATCGATGACTATCTCTATGACGAAGTGAAGGGACGGCAAGGCATCGACCTGACCACTGCCGAGATGGACGAGATCATCGAGAAGACGATGCAGTTGGCGCGTCACCGGATTGCGGGATGAAGACCGTGGTCGGCATGATCGAATACGGTCGCGAGACCATACGCTACGAAGTGCGATTCCTGCCTACTCGGCAGACGCTGGGCATCGAGGTGCACCCCGATCAGCTCGTCGTGATCCGGGCGCCGGTGGGCTGTGCGGAAGAGGTGATTGCGGACCGGGTGCGCAAGCGTGCCCCTTGGATCAGCCGGCAGATTGCCGACTTCCTGCGCTACAGTCCACGCACGCCGCAAAGGCAATACGTCAGCGGCGAGACGCATCTTTACCTGGGACGGCAATACCGGTTGAAAGTCGGTGTTGGCGAGACGGCATCGGTGCGGATGACGCGCGGCCAACTGTCCGTGACGATGCCCGGCATTCCCGATCCGGAGCGCGTCAAGACGATGCTGCACCGCTGGTATCTTGATCACGCCAGACAGGTGTTCGGCGAAGTTCTCGATCAATGCCTTACCAAGTTCAAAGGGCATCAAAGGCCACGTTTGATCGTCCGGGCAATGCAGTCGCGGTGGGGCAGCCTCTCGCAGGCTGGAAGCATGACGCTGAATGCCAATCTCGTCCGGGCACCACGCGCCTGCATCGAATATGTCGTGACCCACGAGTTGTGCCATCTGCAGCATCGAGATCACGACGCCAGTTTTTTCAAGCTGCTTGGGCGGGTGATGCCGGATTGGGAACAGCGGAAGCAACGGCTCGAAGCAGCGCTGCTGTGAGATAGCATCAGGAGGGCGTAATGGCTACATCAACAAGAACCCTTATGACCAACGTTGGGCCTTCCTCACTGGGGGCAACGGCGAAAGCGCTGATTCAAATTGCCACGAAGCCCGACCGACAGTCCCCGGAGTACAAGGCATGGATTGAACAGCAAGACTTTCTTGGCTTTCTGCGCGCCGAACGCCAGCGTGACGAAATCGTGCTCTATGCCGGGCTTGATTGTGTCGCCGTGCTCGCGATACATTTTGGGACATCCCAGTCCCAAAATGACTGTGCTCGGCGACAAGTATGCCTCCGGCGGCCCGCGTTCATCC
>SBBG01000066.1 GCA_005240065.1 Gammaproteobacteria bacterium
AATAATTTTTTTGATTTTTTGGAGATGGCTTGGACTTTGCTTGTGAGTTCAAATAAAGGGCGCGTGCTGATTTTTATGCGTAAAAACAGTCGGTTTAAGGATAACAAAACACTGTGCGGCATACGGCCGGTCTTGCTGTGGATAAGGAAGCTTCGCTGGCGGGCAAAGGCTGGCGCGCTGAGCTTGATCTGGCGTTCGGTAAGACAAAAGAAGGCACTACGCTCTTGCGTCGCAGCCATTGCGGGCCGTTGCGCGTTCAGAGGCCCTTTTATCCAGAAGGCGGCGATGTCTGCCATGTCTATCTATTGCACCCGCCGGGGGGTGTGGTTGCGGGGGATGAACTGGATGTCGGGGTTACGCTCGATAAAGGTGCGCACGCTCTGATCACTACTCCGGCGGCGAACAAATTTTATCGCAGCAATGGTGCATGGGCACGGTTGCGGCAGTCTTTGCAGGTGGCGCGGGGAGCGTCGCTGGAATGGTTTCCGCAGGAAGCCATTCTGTTCGATGGCGCGAGGGCCGATGTTCGGACGCGTGTCGAACTGGCGGGGGATGCGAGTTTCATGGGGTGGGAAATTACCTGTCTTGGCCGTCCTGCGGCGCACGAAAAATATCTTCACGGCGAGAGCCGTCAATGTTTCGAGATCTGGCGTGATGGCAGGCCGCTATGGCTGGAGCGCGCCAGTTTCGCCGGTGATGGCACGGCGTTGAGCGCTGCGTGGGGCATGGCGGGTCATACAGTGACCGGAACCTTTGCTTGTGTGACGCGGTGCCATGAGGTTTTGCCCAAGGTGCGGGCCGTTGCCGAATCGTGCCGGGACGGAGGAGTATTCAACGCCACCCAGCTCGAAGACGTGCTGGTGTGCCGCTATCTGGGAGATCACGCCGAAGATGCGCGCCGCTATTTCATTCTTGTCTGGGAAACATTGCGTCCCTTGGTGATGCAGCGCCCCGCCTGTGCGCCGCGCATTTGGGCAACATAAAAGGATATGGCAAGAGATGGAACTAACGCCCCGTGAAAAAGACAAGCTTCTAATCTTCACCGCTGCGCTGCTTGCCGAACGGCGCAAGGCGCGCGGACTGAAATTGAATTATCCCGAAGCTGTGGCATACATCTGCGCGGCAATCATGGAAGGTGCGCGCGAGGGGCGCAGCGTGGCCGAGCTGATGGGTTATGGTGCGACCTTGTTGACACGGCAGGATGTGATGGAGGGCATTCCCGAGATGATACAGGAAGTGCAGGTCGAGGCCACCTTTCCTGACGGTACCAAGCTGGTGACGGTACACAATCCCATTCCATGAAGGAGATACCATGATTCCGGGGGAAATAATGGTTGAACCAGGCGATATCGAATTGAATGCCGGCCGCAAGACAGTGCGCATCCGCGTTGCGAACAGCGGCGACCGGCCGATCCAGGTGGGCTCGCACTACCATTTTCATGAAACCAATCGCGCGCTGAAGTTCGACCGCGACGCCGCCTATGGCTGCCGCCTCAATATTCCCGCCGGTACTGCGGTGCGCTTCGAGCCTGGGCAGAGCCGCGAGGTGGAGCTGGTGGAATACGCCGGCGCCCGCCGGGTCTATGGTTTTCGGGGTGAGGTGATGGGGCCATTGGAGAGAGAACCGTGATCAACATCAGCCGCCGCGCCTATACCGAGATGTATGGCCCCACCGTGGGCGACCGGGTGCGTCTTGGCGACACGGAACTGTGGATCGAGGTTGAGCAGGATTACGCGATTCACGGCGAGGAAGTCAAATTCGGCGGCGGCAAGGTGATCCGCGATGGCATGGGGCAGAGTCAGTGCGGTTGTGCCGAGGTGGCCGACACGGTGATCACCAATGCCTTGATTCTCGATTATTGGGGTATCGTCAAGGCGGACATCGGCATCAAGGAGGGGCGCATCGCGGCGATCGGCAAGGCGGGCAATCCCGATGTGCAGCCGGGGGTGAGCATCGCCATCGGCGCGGGAACGGAGGTGATCGCCGGCGAAGGGTTGATCGCCACGGCGGGAGCCATCGACGCGCACATTCATTTTATCTGCCCGCAGCAGATCGAGGAAGCGCTGATGTCCGGCGTCACCACCATGATCGGTGGCGGCACGGGTCCGGCGGCGGGCACCAACGCCACCACATGCACGCCAGGTCCCTGGTACATCCAGCGTATGTTGCAGGCCGCCGAGGCATTGCCCATGAATCTGGGTTTTCTCGGCAAGGGCAATGCCAGCCTCCCTGGCCCGCTGGAAGAGCAGATCGAGGCCGGTGTCATCGGCATGAAGCTGCACGAGGACTGGGGGACGACACCGGCCTCCATCGACAATTGCCTGGAGGTGGCGGAGCGATACGATGTGCAGGTGGCCATCCATACCGATACGCTCAACGAGTCGGGGTTCGTCGAGGATACACTCGCCGCGTTCAAGGGCCGCACTATCCATACCTATCATACCGAAGGAGCGGGCGGCGGCCACGCCCCGGACATCATCAAGGCTTGCGGTGAGGCCAATGTACTGCCTTCTTCGACCAACCCGACGCGCCCCTACACCATCAATACCGTCGACGAGCATCTCGACATGCTGATGGTGTGTCATCACCTCGATCCTGCCATCGCCGAGGATGTGGCGTTCGCCGAGTCGCGCATCCGCCGTGAGACCATCGCCGCCGAGGACATTCTTCACGACCTGGGCGCGTTCAGCATGATTTCCTCCGACTCGCAGGCGATGGGGCGCGTCGGCGAGGTCATCACGCGCACTTGGCAGACCGCGCACAAAATGAAAGTACAGCGCGGCGCTTTGCCGGAAGACAACGCCCGCCACGACAATTTCCGCGCCAAGCGCTATCTCGCAAAGTACACCATCAACCCGGCCATTACGCACGGCGTCAGCCATGAAGTCGGCTCGATCGAGGTGGGCAAGCTGGCCGACATCGTGCTGTGGAAGCCGGCTTTTTTCGGTGCCAAGCCGGCGATGATCATCAAGGGCGGCATGATCGCCGCCGCACCGATGGGCGATCCCAACGCCTCCATCCCCACGCCCCAGCCGGTACATTACCGGCCGATGTTTGGCGCGCTCGGTGGCGCGCGCGCGGCCACCAGCGTGACTTTTGTATCGCAGGCGGCGCTGAATGCGGGTATCGGCGTCCGCTACGGCTTGAGTAAACGCCTGGTCGAGGTGCGCAACACCCGCGCCGTACGCAAGGCGGATCTGATCCATAACCACTATCAGCCGCGCATGGAAGTCGATCCGCAAACTTACGAAGTGCGCGCCGACGGTGTGTTGCTGATTTGCGAACCCGCGTCTGTGTTGCCGCTGGCGCAACGGTATTTTCTGTTTTAGTCATTCTCGCTACGGCTCCAACGGAGGTTTTTAGGATGATCCGCATCATCGGCCTGACACAGAAAACAAAGGCCGATGCCACGCTGACGCTATCTTTCGAGCAGCGGCGGAAAAGCCGTTTGCGAACAGCGCTGGATGGCGGTGAAGAGGCGGTACTGATGTTGCCGCGCGGGCTGGTGCTGCGTCATGGCGACCGGGTATGCACGGAAGAGGGTCTGGTTATCGCGGTGCAGGCTGCGGATGAGGAAGTTTCAGAGGCGAGCGCAGATGAACCACGGCTGCTGGCGCGCGCCTGTTATCACCTTGGCAACCGTCATGTCGCGCTGCAAATAGGGGCGGACTGGCTGCGTTATCCGAGTGATCATGTGCTCGACGAGATGCTGCGCGGCCTGGGCTTGACAGTGAGCGTGCGGATGTTGCCGTTCGAGCCCGAGGCTGGGGCCTATCACGGTGATCATGGCCATGAGCATTGACGCCATCGTCGCGCCGGCCGATGTATCGCTGCTGCGCCTGATGCAACTGGTCAGCCCCGCCTTGCCGGTGGGCGCATACGCTTACTCGCAAGGGCTGGAACATGCTGTTTGCGCTGGCTGGGTGAGAGACGAAGCCACGGCGGCGGAATGGATCGGCGGATTGCTGGATCACGCCTTGTGCCGCCTCGATGTGCCGGTGCTGTCCCGGCTGCATGCCGCGTGGATGGCCGAAGATTGCGAGCAGGTGGAATATTGGGCGGCATTCCTTCATGCCAGCCGTGAATCGGCGGAACTTCAGGCCGAGGATCGCCATCTGGGCGGCGCATTGGCGCGTTTGTTGACGGATCTTGAGTTTTCCGAGGCGCGGCCTTGGATAGACCATCCGTGCCGTGGCTTTGCCGTGTTGTTTGCGCTGGCCGGTGTGCGGTGGGGGATAGCCGTAAAAGAAACACTGGCCGGTTATCTGTGGACATGGGCCGAGAACCAGGTGGCCGCCGCCATCAAGCTCGTGCCTCTGGGGCAGACGGCGGGGCAGCGCATTCTGTCCCGGATGATCAAACGCATCCCGTCCGCGGTGGAGCGGGCGTCAGGTTTCGGTGATGAGGATATCGGATTTTTCACGCCCGGCCTGGGCATCGCCAGTGCGGCACATGAGACGCAGTATTCGAGATTGTTCCGGTCGTAATGATTGCGGGATGGAAATGATGATGAATGAAAAACAGGCGTTGCGTATCGGCATAGGAGGTCCTGTGGGGTCGGGAAAAACCGCGCTGGTCGATGCCTTGTGCAAGAAGATGCGCGAACGCTATCAGGTCGCCGTGGTGACCAACGACATCTATACCAAGGAGGATGCGCAATTCCTGATCCGCAGCCAGGCATTGCCGGAAGAGCGCATCATCGGCGTGGAAACCGGCGGCTGTCCGCACACCGCCATCCGCGAAGATGCCTCGATGAATCTGGCGGCGGTCGATGAGCTGTGCCGCCGCTTTCCCCTCCTCGACATGGTGATCGTCGAAAGTGGAGGAGACAATCTCGCCGCGACATTCAGTCCCGAGCTGTCGGATTTGACGATTTACGTCATCGATGTTTCCGGCGGAGACAAAATACCGCGCAAGGGAGGGCCGGGTATCACGCGGTCGGATTTGCTGGTGATCAACAAGATCGATCTTGCTCCGTATGTCGGCGCATCATTGGAAATCATGTATAAAGACGCGAGAAAAATGCGCGGAAATAAACCGTTCGTGTTCACGAATCTGAAAAATGGCGATGGGATGAATACCGTTGTTTCGTTCATTGGAGAGCACCTGTATTGATCTATGTTGCTCTATAACGGAGCACATGATTCTAATTTAGAATTAAAAATTTTCTTTAAAAACAACAAATAAAACTTTTGGCGCGAGGTTTGCTAATGTGCGTTCGCTGGTGTAGTGCAGTATGTGTCTGTCGAGATAAGAGGAGATTTTTTATTTTTTAAACACGTTCATAAGGGGATAAAAATGAACAAAATTAATCGCAGGGTAACGACAAGCATTTTCTCATGTGCAACCATAGCCGGCATGGCCGGCATGGCTATTTTTCAGCCAGTCGCGTACGCCGGGCCGGTGCTGAAGATAGATGACACGAAATGGATCAGCGTGGGCGCGGGCTTGAGGACGAGCTTTTTTTCGGTCGAGAATGCCGCGCCGAATGGCAGTGACCGGTCGAAAGACTTTTCGGTAGAGAACATCCGTCTTTATTTGAATGGCCAGGTTCACAAGAACATCAAGTTGACCTTCAATACCGAGCGCGATGCCGCGAATAACGAATCAGCGCGCGTGCTTGACGCCATCGCCAGGTTCGAGTTTTCCGATTCCTTCAATATCTGGGCAGGCCGTTTTCTTCCTCCCAGCGACCGCTCCAATCTGAATGGTCCTTTTTATCTCAATACCTGGTCGTTCCCGCTCGTGCAGAACTATCCGGCGCTGTTCGCCGGCCGGGACAACGGTATTGCGGCCTGGGGATTCGCGGGTAGCCAATTCAAATACCAGTTCGGCGTATTCGAAGGCCGCAAGGGGGGTGCCAATGTGTCCGACAGCCTTTTGTATAGCGGGCGATTGACCTACAACTTTTGGGATGCCGAGCCCGGTTATTACAACAGCAGCGCCTACTATGGCGCCAGGGACATTCTGGCCCTGGGTGTGGCGGCCATGCACCAGAAGGATGGTGCGGGTACATCCGTTTCGAAAGGTGATTTCACGGGTTGGAATGTCGACGCGTTGATGGAGAAAAAACTGGCCAATAACGGCGTGGTCAGCCTGGAGGGTGCCTACTACGATTACGATCTGGGCAACGTCGCGGATGTCGCGCTGGTGCAGGGCAATGGCTATTTCGTGCTGGCGGGCTATCTTTTTCCGCAGAAGGTCGGTATCGGTCAGTTACAGCCGCATGTGCGTTACCAGAGCCTCGATCCGCAAGGATCCTCCAATACGCGTACCCGCACCGAGGCGGGAGTGAATTACATCATCGACGGCCATGATGCCCGCATATCGCTCATTTTCGCCGAGGATGATCCAGGTACGCCGGGTTCCAAGAGTGCGAACAGCGTCCTGTTGGGTATGCAGATCCAGTTGTGATCCATGTCATGAAAGGAAAAAAGACCATGAATATTTTCAATATCAATAACGGAAAATGCCACATTTCATTCTCGAAAACAGGTAAAAATCTGGTTGGAATCGCCACCGGATTGGCCATGGTATGGATGGCGCCCGCGTGGGCGGTGGATACCATCAAGGTGGGCATCCTGCATTCCTTGTCGGGCACCATGGCGATCAGCGAAACCTCGCTCAAGGATGTGGCGTTGATGACCATCGACGAGATCAATGCCAAGGGCGGTATTCTCGGCAAGAAGCTGGAGCCGGTGGTGGTCGATCCAGCCTCCAACTGGCCGTTGTTCGCCGAGAAGGCGCGCGGTTTGCTGCAAAAGGACAAGGTGGCGGTGGTGTTCGGCTGCTGGACATCGGTTTCACGCAAGTCCGTGTTGCCGGTGTTCGAGGAGTTGAATGGCTTGCTTTTCTATCCAGTGCAATACGAGGGTGAAGAGCTGTCGCAAAACGTCTTTTACACCGGCGCGGCGCCGAACCAGCAAGCCATTCCCGCCGTGGAATATCTGATGAGCGCCGATGGCGGTGGAGCAAAGCGCTTTTTCCTGCTTGGGACGGACTATGTCTACCCGCGCACTACCAACAAGATTCTTCGGGCGTTCCTGAAGTCCAAGGGTGTGGCCGAGAAAAATATAGAGGAGGTTTACACGCCCTTCGGTCATAGCGACTATCAGACCATCGTCGCCAACATCAAGAAGTTTGCCGCAGGCGGTAAAACGGCGGTGATTTCCACCATCAACGGCGATTCCAATGTGCCTTTCTATAAGGAGCTGGGAAACCAGGGTATCAAGGCCACCGATATTCCGGTGGTGGCGTTCTCGGTGGGTGAAGAGGAGCTGCGCGGTATTGATACCAAGCCGTTGGTGGGCCATCTGGCGGCCTGGAATTATTTCATGTCCGTCAAGTCGCCCGAGAACGATATCTTCGTTAAAACCTGGAAGGATTACGTCAAAAAGAAGAATCTGCCTGGCGGTGACAAACGTGTGACCAACGATCCGATGGAGGCTACGTATGTCGGCATCAATATGTGGGCGCAGGCGGTGCAGAAGGCCGGTTCCACCAATGTTGATGCGGTGCGCAAGGCGATGGCCGGGCAGACGTTCAAAGCGCCTTCCGGGTTCACGCTGAAGATGGACGAAACCAATCATCATCTCTGGAAGCCGGTGATGATCGGCGAAGTGCAGGCCAACGGGCAGTTCGATATCGTGTGGAAGACGGATAAGCCGCTTCGTGCGCAGCCGTGGAGCCCGTTCATTCCGGGTAATGAAAAGAAGAAGCAATGACGATCAAGGGCGGGCGATGCTCTTTTCGCCCGCCCTGATTTTTGCCAAATAAAATTTGAAGCTCGATATGAACCCATCCCGGCGGTCCTGGCGCTTCATACTCTCGATTCTGCTGCTCGTCGCTTTTTTATGTGGCGCCAACGCCCACGCCATCGACAAGGAAATAGCGCGGGCGTTGAGCCAGGGTGATACCGGCGCAAAACTCGATGCGATCGGTATGCTGGCCGCCACGAATGACAGCAATGCCATCGAGATGCTGGAAGCTTTGCGAGAGGGTGATTTGTATACCACCGCCGGCGGGGTACGGCTGTTGATCGTCCATGGCGAGACGGCGCGCGATCCGTTGACGACGGAAATGTTCTCACCGGTTCCTGTGGGTGCCGAGAAAGTGGCGATCAACAACCGCGTGCGCCGCGCCTTGGATTCAGCGCTCGCCGCGCTCAAGATTTTTTCTCCCGAACGGAACATACGTCTCCTCGCCGCCGAACAACTGCAAAACCAATCCGAACAGGATATGCAGCCACTGCTGGAGCGTGCCTTGTCAAAAGAACAGGACCGGGAAATCAGAGACGCCTTGTTACTGGCGCAGGCCGGCCTGCATATGAAAAGCTCCGATCCGGCGTTGCGGCTCAAGGCGGCACAGGCGCTGGGCGAAAGCTCCAAAGAGCCGGTCAAGGCGATGCTGAGCGCCTTTCTTGAAAAAGACGCTTCGGGTAATTACGCCGAGCCCGATGAGAATGTACGCGCAGCGATCAGGAAAGCCGTTGCCCGGATCGATAGCCGACTGACCAATGCGGAATACGCCGGGCGGATATTCAGCGGCGTTAGTCTGGGCAGCGTTTTGTTGCTGGCGGCATTGGGACTGGCCATTACTTATGGGCTGATGGGTGTTATCAACATGGCGCATGGCGAGATGCTGATGATCGGCGCGTATACGACGTATATGACACAAGTGATGTTCAGAAATTACTGGCCGCAGATATTCGATTCTTATCTGTTGTTAGCCGTTCCGCTTTCGTTCATGGTGGCGGCGTTGATCGGCATGGCGTTGGAACGTGGCGTGATACGTTATCTGTATGGAAGGCCTCTCGAAACATTGCTCGCCACCTGGGGCATCAGCCTGATTCTGATTCAGATGATGCGACTTGTTTTCGGCGCGCAGAATGTCGAGGTTGCCAATCCCTCCTGGATGTCGGGCGGCTTGCCGGTATTCGCCAATCTGGTGCTGCCCTATAACCGGATCGTCATCATCGTTTTTTCCGTTGCCGTGTTGCTGCTGGTATGGTTGCTTCTGAACCGCACGCGGCTCGGACTGTTCCTGCGCGCGGTGACACAAAACCGCACCATGGCCGGCTGCGTCGGCGTGCCCACGCGCAAAATCGATACCTGGGCCTTTGGTTTAGGGTCGGGTATCGCCGGTCTGGGCGGATGCGCCCTGTCGCAGATCGGCAATGTCGGGCCGGAGCTGGGCCAGGGATACATCGTCGATTCGTTCATGGTGGTGGTGCTGGGTGGCGTCGGGCAAATCGCCGGCACGGTGTATGCCGCTCTCGGTCTGGGTGTGATGAATAAATTTCTCGAACCCTACGCCGGTGCAGTGCTGGCCAAGATTTTCATTCTGGTGTTCATCATCATTGTCATTCAAAAAAGGCCGCAGGGATTGTTTGCCCTCAAGGGCCGGTCTGTGGAGCAATGAGCATGATACAGCGGATTGCCTTGCTTTACGGGCTCAAAGGTTGGTTGGCGTTGGCCATGTTCGGCGTTGTTTTCATCGTGGTGATTCCAGCGCTGAATCTGTTCACGCCGCAGGGTGGCGCGCCGCATGTGCCGGATTACGT